>JAYWHS010000785.1:0-2755 GCA_043777635.1 Kofleriaceae bacterium
CAAATTGCGGCGCTGACGGCGGGCATGGTGGTCGCGGTGGGCATGCCGGTTTATCACGAGCGCGCGTTGTACAACGCCGCAGCCTTGCTGGTCGACGGAGTAATCGTTGGCTTCGTCGGGAAACAGTTTTTGGCAGGCGACGGTATTCACTACGAACCGCGCTGGTTCAAAGAATGGCCGCGCGGCGAAGTGGACGTGCTCGAACGCGTACGCGACGACGGCAGCATTGCGCGCTATCCGATCGGCGATCTGGTGTTTGACGTTGGCGATGTGCGTGTCGGCTTTGAAATATGCGAAGACGCCTGGGTCGCGAATCGGCCGGGTACCGAACTAGCGCTGCGTGGCGTCGATATTATTTGTAATCCTTCGGCGAGCCATTTTGCCTTTGGTAAATTTGCGGTGCGACAACGTTTTGTCGTCGAAGGTTCGCGGGCGTATGCGGTCGCGTATCTCTACGCCAACTTGCTCGGCAACGAAGCTGGGCGGGTGGTCTTCGACGGTGGTGGTTTGATCGCATCGGGCGGTGCGCTATGCAGTCGAGGCCCACGTTTATCGTTTCGCGAAGTTGAAGTGTCGGCTGCCGTCGTCGATATCGATGCCAATCGCCGCGACCAATCGCGTCGCGGTAGTCACCGGCCGCGGCATGACGCTGACGATTTGGTGATTGAAGTACCGTTTGTGTGGCCCACTCTCAACCCAGCTGCGCCCGTGATCTCCGTGGCTTCATGGGAAGATGGCACAGCGCTCAAAGAAGAAGAGTTTTCTCGCGCTGTGGCGTTAGGCCTCTGGGATTACATGCGTAAGAGCCGCACCCAGGGCTACGTTGTATCGTTGTCGGGCGGTGCCGACTCGGCCGCTTGCACGGTCTTGGTTGCGTTGGCATTGCGCATGGCGTTGGCTGAGATTGGGGTCGGTGGCGTCGAGCAGCGCATGCGTGCCGCGCCACGGTTGCTCGACGTGTTGCGCGCTGGCGGTGATATCCAAGCGTGTGTCGGTGCAATCCTAAGTTGTGCGTATCAGGCCACCGAAAACTCGGGGCCGATCACTCGCAACGCTGCAACCCAAGTCGCTGCGGCGGTCGGCGCTGAATTTTTCAGCTTCGATGTGGATCCGCTGTTCAAAGGCTACATCGGCGTGATCGAAAAAGCGGTAGGTCGCAAGCTCGATTGGCAAACCGACGATGTCACCCTGCAAAATGTCCAAGCCCGGGTGCGTTCGCCATCGATTTGGATGTTGGCCAACCTACGAGGTGCCGTGCTGCTTACGACCTCGAACCGTTCGGAATGCGCGGTGGGTTATGCCACGATGGATGGCGATACCTCAGGTGGGCTCGCGCCTTTATCGGGCATCGATAAACCGTATCTGCGATCATGGTTGCGGTGGATGGAAACCCAAGGCCCGGTCGGAATGGGGCCCTATACCGCGTTGTCTTTCATCAACGCGCAGCAACCCACGGCCGAGCTGCGGCCGTCGGCGCAGACCCAAACCGATGAAGCCGATCTGATGCCGTACGAGTTTCTCGAAGCTGTTGAAGACGCGGCGATTCGCGATAAATATACGCCGCTTGAAGTGCTGCTAGAACTTACCCCACGGTATCCGCAGTTTCGCACGACGCAAATGGCGTTGTGGATCGAACGATTTTTTACGTTGTGGTGTCGTAATCAATGGAAACGTGAGCGGTTTGCGCCAGGGTTTCACCTCGACGATCGCAATCTTGATCCACGATCATGGTGTCGGTTCCCGATCTTATCGGGTGGGTTCGAACGCGAGCTGGCGCAACTGCGGGCCTACGTTGCTGCGCAAGGCGAGAAATAGCGGGCATGGCGGCTTCGTTTAGTTATCAATATCCGCGTGCGGCACTTGCAGTTGACTGCGTAGTCTTTGGCTACGATCCTGGGCAAAGCGATCTCAAAGTGTTGTTGATTCAACGCAAGCTCGAACCATTTCGCAATGCGTGGGCGTTGCCAGGCGGTTTTGTGCGCCTCGATGAAACGCTGGACGCAGCGGCACGGCGCGAGCTGCAAGAAGAAGCCGGCGTATCCGATGTGTACCTTGAGCAGTTGTACTCGTTTAGTGAGATCAATCGAGATCCGCGCGAGCGGGTGATCACGGTGGCGTACTATGCCTTGGCTAAGCTCACCGACCACACCATTGCAGCCGCGACTGATGCCATCGGTGTTGGCTGGTTTTCTCTCGAAGATTTGCCTAAACTGGCCTTTGATCATGCCGTGATTTTAGCGCAAGCGCATGATCGTTTGCGTGGCAAAGTTCGCTATGCGCCGATTGGTTTTGAACTGTTGCCACCGCGATTCACGCTTACCCAACTTCAACGTTTGTACGAAATTGTACTCGGTCAAGAACTCGACAAACGCAACTTCCGTAAAAAGTTGCTGTCGATGGATTTGATCATTGAAACCGACGAAGTGGAGCAGGGAGTACGGCACCGGGCCGCGCGGTTGTATCGATTCGATCGCAAACGCTACGAAAAACTCACGAAGTCAGGGTTCAGTTTTGATCTCTAAGGCAGCTATCGCTGCGCCGAGTGCGGAGCATGGTTTGTTACAGGCGATGCGTGCGCGCATTGTAGATGCGCCGGCTGTGCATGAAGCAGAATTACACTGGCTTAACGCAGTGGCTGCGGGTGTAGCGCCACATTGGGTTGGCCACTGGGCTGCCACTCGCATTGATGTTTGGCATGGTGTGGCAGCGGTGGCGGCGTTACTTGGCGATCTTGAATTACATCGTTTGCTTACGG
>JAYWHS010000786.1:0-2745 GCA_043777635.1 Kofleriaceae bacterium
ATCGCCCTTGCATTGGTAAAGCTGCGCGTCGACAAACTGCCGGCAATGTCGAGTACCGCTTGGTCCGCTATCAACAGCGCATCGACATAGCCGGTGGCACCCGCGCCAGGTGCGTCAACCAAAAGTCGGGTCCGCGCCGATGATACGATACACAGTTCAAAACGGCCATTGGGGCTGGTCTTGTCGGTCCGCGTCGGTGCGCCATCGACCGTGAACGAACCGTCAAAGATGCCTTTAAAATTCACCGTCGTCGAATCCCAATCGACAAAGTCGCCAGTTAGCAACCTATCAACTCCGCAAGGGCCGGCATCTACCAATGCATCGCGCCGTGCATCAACCGGCGCATCGATCGCGGCATCCGGCGTAGCGGGGTTACTTGGACAACCTGGCAGCGTCGCCACTGATGTCATCGCTACCAATACCCCACGCCACAATCCACGGTCGGCACTCCGACGCGACGCTGCGATTAAAACCTTCAACATGGCTGCAACCTAGCAAATTTCGCAGCGTTGCGGTTATGACAAACACCACAGCCGCCGCGGTAGCAAGGCTCGCGACGCGTGGAAATATCTACCCGCTGCACAGACCTAAGGCGTGGCGCGATTGCCGTTATGTACAAGCAGCGGTAAGCTGCCGCGACTTGTCGCGTCCGCCGTCATATGTAGTTGCGCTGATGCTGGTAGCCACCTGCCCTGCCATGGCTGTTGCCTCGCCGCGCTCAGACCCTACCGTTGGCGTGACGGTCTTTACCGGCGCAGCCACCGCGCATCCTGCGGGCATCAGCATCAACCCTGCAACGATTGGGCTGGGCAACGGTACCACCGCGTATCTCGGTGCCACCGCCACGCTTGATCAAGTCGGTGCCAACACACCCGCGAACAACGGCGACCAAGGTGGCGACGTTAGCGTGATCTCCGCATCGCCCGGACTCGACGTTTCGATCAATTCTCACGTCGGCGAAAACTTGGCTATTGGGTTTCGTGCGGCATCCGGGCCGGCCGAAACATTTTTTGCACCGCGCGACAATTCAATGCGGTTTGCTTCGCTGGGTGGCCGGCAGCGTGATTACCAATTTACCCTCGCTGGTGCGTATCGCATCGGCCAACGCACGTACATCGGCGTAAGCGGTGCGCTTGGCTACACCGATTTTCGATGGAAGTTTTCACGCGATATCGCACTTGATGATGCGTCGCTGATGTGTGGCGCAACACCGTGCGGCATCGGTAATCCGCTGGCAGCTCAAGACTATGATTTGAAGCTCGACAGTAAAATCCTTGAAAGCTCGGTGTTCTCGTTGGGCGTTATCGTCAAAATCACGCCGACCAGTTTCATCGGCGCTGCCTATCATCCGCCACCAGGCTTTGGGATTGTATCGAGCTTAGCGGGCGAGTTGCGCTTGAAACAACCTAGCCTTTCCGGTGGCGAGGTCATCAAAGGATCAGCTGAACTTTCGACCTCATTACCGGCCAGCATCGACGCTGAATTTCGCTCGGCCATCAATCCGCAACTTGAAGCTCATATCGGCGGACGTTGGCAAGACTTGTCGCGGCTAGCAGCTTTTGACATTCGCCCGTATGGCGCCGCTTTCGCCAGCACTACTGTCCCGCAATGGCTGCAACGACCACGCGGTTTCGACGATGCCGTCGCGCTTTGGGCTGGGATCGAAGAAATTGATCGCGGCGCGCCGTTGCGTTTTGGTGGCCGTCTTGGGTTCGAAACCTCGGCGATTGCCCCAACCCGCACCACCGTGACCACGATCGCGGGTCCTACGCTCAGCGCACAACTGGGTGGGCAATGGCGAGTGGCTCCGGGCTGGTCGCTTGCAGCACACTACGGGTTTACCTATTTTCTGCCACGCACCGTGACTGCCGAATCGTCAGCGTATCAACCAGCCGATGCGTGGGCGTGTACCGCCGCTGATTACGATTACACCCTCGCTGCCTGCGAGCGGACCCGCCAGGGCTACACCCAATTCGCAGCCGAAGGCACGTACACCCGGCTGCAACATGCACTGCGCGTAGGTCTTCAATATGACTATTAACCCTACACGGACCACGACTGCGCATCCGCCTCGCCCCTTGCGTATTGGCGTGCTCGGCGCCACCGGTGTCGTCGGTAGGCGCATTTGCGAAGTTCTTGATCGCACGATCGCCGCAACCGGCGCACCGATTTCATTGACACTGATGGGTCGCGACCAAACCCGGCTGTTGCGCGCATCATCGTTGCTTCGTAACGCGCCTTGTGAAGTCGTGGCCGACCTGCGCGATCCGCGCGCGCTCGAACTGGCGTTAACACCGCTGAGTTTGGTGATCAATGCGGCGGGCCCCTACGCTGATACCGGCGTAACTGTTGCGCGCGCCGCCATCGCTGCAGGTGTTCACTACGTCGATGTCGCCAGTGAGCAACAACATGTGCGCAGTGTGGTCGAGCGGCTCGACGCCCCCGCACGAAAAGCCAACGTTACCGTTATTCCAAGCGCTGGGTTGACCTGCGCACTGACCGATTGGGCCTGCGACGTATTGCAAAGCAGTCTGGCCAGCGATAGCAGCCAAGCTATTCTCGACGAAGTTTCGACGACCTACGTATACGACAATTGGCATATGTCGGCCGGCAGCCAACGCGCCCTCTTCGGATCGTTGGGGATGGCCGCCGCGCGCTGGCACCGCGATCGTTGGATGCCCACCCGATTTGGCGAACGTTCGATTACCTGCGTTTTGGGTGCCGAGTTTGGCGGGCAACGCACCG
>JAYWHS010000787.1:0-2744 GCA_043777635.1 Kofleriaceae bacterium
ATTGCCGTGCGGCGTTTCACGATCGCCGCAGGAATTTCGAGCGGTTCACCGACCGCAACAATGGCTTCCGCAACGCGGGCCCAGGCGTGTTCTTCCGCAACGACCTGACACGAACCGGCCTTACGCAGCGGTGAAGAAACTTCGTTGATAAGTTTGCCAAGCACGGCTTGATGTTCGACTTGCCACGCTGTGAGTGTCGCCGGAATCAACGCACCACGTTCCAGCTTGGCGGCCTCCGTCTTGGCAACGAGCTCCTTGAGCGCGGCCGACGCCGCCGCTGTGTAACCTTCACATTTGAAGACCCCGGCATCCGCCACCACAAACGGCCGCATCGCTTCGAGCTGCGCAACCAATGCATCATGGGCAGTTGGAGGAATCACCGGCACCGACGTCGGCCCGACGGGCGCCGAAGTTTTGCTACCACAGGCCGCCAGCGCAACGACTACCGACATCCATGTGGTTCGAGAAAATACCTTCATGCCCAGCTCTACCACGCAGCCTAGGCAAATTCACCTTTGCTGATTGCGATTGCAGCATCCTGGGCGGCGCGCCTTTGCGCCAACGCAGCGACCCGGACCGCGCGGTTCGATTCCTTAATGGCCACCACACATGCCAGCAACACCCACAACAACGTAAACCGCAGCCCTTGATGGGACAAACCATAGGCTGCGGCGGGCACCAGCAAGGCCGCAGTTTGTAAGCCAGCGCCATGCGCCACCCGCAACAAGAACGCCAAAAATAGCAGCGTGCCGACGATGCCATAACAAAAAAACAAGGTCCCCGCTGATGAGTGCAGCTCATGTGAACCAATGACACTCATGCCGGCGTAACGCCGGTACGCACCTTCGCCGGAACCGAGCAGCCAATATTCGGGATGCGACGTGATGCGATCGTAGCCGCGCTCCTCGAAGAAACCAGCGGTCTCGTCATTTTGCACTCGATACGTTGCCTTTTCGATCACATGCAAATACGGCTCGGCCACCACCACAAATGCGCCAAAAACTACTGCGGTTAGCAGTGCCGTCCTCAGTCGATTGAGCGTACCCACCGCTATCACCAACACTAAACACACCAGCGCCGCCTTCGACGCCGATAACAGCGCCAAGTAACTGCACGCCGCGGTACCGATCACGGTTTGCATGGTCGAAAGCCAGCCGCGCATTTGCCCGACGTACAACAGCGAGCCTGATAGCACCGCGTAATAGCCCAACTGATTCGGGTTGTTAAACATCACTTTCGCACGCGTACCGCCGCCACGGATGAACGCCGAAATGATCACTTGAGCTAACACCGTAATGAGCACCATCTTGATGGTGACCCACAAGAATCGTTCGCCGTAGCGCTGATACATCAACAGCGCTAAACCAAAAATCACAGCATTGTAGAGATAAAAAATCGGGCTCATCAAGAAGCCCTCTTTGAGATTAAACTTGATTGTACCCATCACCAGCGACCAACCGAGGTTGACGATAATCGCGTACATCAAAAACAAGCCAATGCTGCGCAAGGCCCGCTTGCTATGCAGACCAAGTTTGCCATCCCAGCGCCGGATTACGCTGATGCTTAGCAAGATTGCAACGAATTCACCAGGCTGCGGCAAGCCGCTCGGCACGACATAAATCGGAAATAGAAAGATGTACAACGACCATAAAAACAGCGAGGGATCTGCGAGCGCAGCACGCAACTCCGATGCCCCATCAGCCAACTGATGGATGGCACGGCGGCCGCGCCGAACACTTACCTGGCGCAGCCGGCTCATTACCGCGCTCCGCGCCCGTCGTTGCGCTCGCGGTTAACGGCGACTTGGCGATCAATTTCGCGACCGATCAACTCGCAATTACGCACTACATAATCGACTTCGGCGATTGGCGTTGGGTCTTCGCCTTGGCCTTGCAGCGCTTTGGCCAAGCTATGAATAATCCGTTGATGCGGCGACTCACCACGTAAACGCTGCACACCATAGCGGCTGCGATCTGGCGCACTGCGCAGGATGGTTTGGCCGGCTTCCACGATCGGCGCACCAATCGCACGTTTCCATTTTGAATCTTTGGCCGTGGTGATAGATGCGAAGTCGCTCAGCAGATCGACGGTGATATGCCCATGCGTACCGGTGAGCTGCAGCATGCGTCGGTTTTGCTCACAATTGGCCGAGAAGTGGAACGTTGCGATGCAGGCTGGCCCACGCAGCGTAACCATCACTTCGTCGGCCGGCGCGCCCGAGGGTGCGTTGGGTGTCGAAATTGCTGTGACGTGATCAAGCTCAAGCGCGCCAGCAAACCAGTGCGTGAGATACAGTTCATGCGGCAACGTTTCGAACCATCGGCCGCCCGGCAACCGATGCGACCAATGTTTGTCGCCAACCAACATGCGATCATTGGTGGCACTGGTGAGAAACTCGCGTTGCACGCGAATCACTTTGCCGATGCGGCCCTCGTCGACCCAGGCCTTGGCTTGCCGCACGCTGTGCAAAAATTTGATGTTGTGAATTACCGCAATTTTGGTCCCACTCTTGGCTACCAACGCCGAGATCTTGTCCCAATCCGCAGCGTCGGTCACCATCGGCTTTTCCATCACCAAATGGCGTTTTGCAGCGATGGCTTTTTCCGCGATCATGGCGTGGGTTGCTGGCGGCGTACAGACATCGATAACATCGCAAGCCGCGATCAGCTGATCGAGATCGGTATAGACATTGGCAACCGAAAACTGCTTGGCACGTTTTTGGGCTTGTTCAGCATTGGTGTCGA
>JAYWHS010000788.1:0-2738 GCA_043777635.1 Kofleriaceae bacterium
CCCAACGATCGACCCGAAAGTGTTCGTCAAACCGGTAGTTGCGCCAACCAAGTAACGACTTCGGAACCTTGGGCGTTTTGGCTTCCCTCCTGGCCTGCAAGCAGGTAGAAAGCCTGCCATGGCGTCTGCACCTGAATCGACGAGCCCTGGGAATAGCGTTGGCACTGTTGTAGCACCAGAGGGCCACGGCATTGCGGCTACTGCGCCGGTCGGCACCGCCACGGTCGGCGCCACGGCGAAGCGAACTTTTGCCACCCATCGACGCTTCGATCGCGCGGCCCGGCTGATCGGTGATTCGGGAATTGCCCGACTCGCAAGCAGCACGGTGACGGTGTTTGGCATCGGCGGGGTCGGTTCGTTCGCCGCCGAAGCCTTGATCCGCAGTGGGGTCGGCCGCGTCATCCTGGTTGATTACGATCGTATTTGCGTTACCAACGTGAATCGCCAATTGCACGCGATGAAGGGCACCTACGGGAAGTCCAAAGTTGAAGTGATGGCCGAGCGTTTGCGCTTGATCAATCCTGACGCAATTATTGAAACCCGCATCGAATTTTACAGTGCCGAAAATTCAGCGCGGCTACTGACGCCTGAACCAGATTTCGTGATCGACGCCATCGACAACGTAACTGCGAAAATGCACTTGATCGCAACGTGTGCGCGCGAGCGGATTCGCATCGTTTCCTGCATGGGTGCGGCGGCACGCCTCGATCCGACGATGATCCGCACCGCCGATTTAGCTGAGACCAAAAACGACCCATTTGCAAAAACGCTGCGCAAAAATCTGCGCAAAGTGCATGGCTTAGACTGCCAAAAAGCAACTGGTGTCATCGCCGTGTATTCAGAAGAAGCACCGACCCCACCGCAGGCCTTAGCGTACGACAACGGCGGCTTTGAATGCGTTTGTCCCGGTGGTACCAACGGCGTCAATGATTGTGATCACAAACACCGGATCGAAGGTTCGGTTGCGTTTGTGCCATCGGTTTTCGGACTGACTGCGGCGTCTGTTGTGGTCCGGACCCTCACCGGCATGATTGTTCGCAAAAACCAACGCGTCCGTGACGTCCGGGTTTCGGACAACTAGCGTGCAAGCCGCGTTCGCGCGGTGCTGGCTACTACCGTGGCTAGCGGTTACATGCACGAGCAGCTGCAACAATGATCACGCCGCTCGGCCGGTACCAGCGGCAGTAGCCCCAACACGATCAAGCGCGGCCCGACCACGGCCTGGTGCCACGGACTTGCAAGCGTACCTGCAAGGCGTAGCCACCGACCCAACCCTGGTAACCAGTGCGGGCCTTGCAGCCCGGCTGCAAGCGAGCCCGGCGACCTGGGACGCCACCATCATCAAGCCATTCACGAGATATCGGTCAGCTAGTGAGCAAGCCCTCGTCGCGACATCCACCTCGCTATGGCCATCGCTACGGACCACGCCGCCACCCAAGATTGCCGTGCGCAAACACTACGCCGGAGATGCCGCACTACCACCTGGCGCAGCGCACCTACGCTGGGCGTTGCCCGTTTTATTTGACAGCTACGTCGTCGAGATCGACGGCAAAACCGTGGATTTGGTATTTTGGCCGACGCAACAGGCAGCAGGCTGGCGCTGGTACGCAATCGGCAACATCGATGCCGCACTAGCGCAGGCCATTATCGGTGGCACAACCGAGCCACAACTCATCCGTTGCGCTGCGCTGGTTATCGCCAGCCAACATAACGAGCGCTGCTTGCAGCTTGCCGCCACCATCGTGCTGGCCGCGTTGAATGACGACCGCAGCGGGACCACCCATGTGTGTGCGCTTGCCGATGTACACTGCACCGAGGGTCGCTAGAATTCACCGGAACGTCACGGAGCGCGCTGCGGCCATGCGGCGATCTGCGCTAGGGTTGCCGCAGTCCGATGTTTCAGCGCATTCGCCTTCGCCTGTTTGTTTTGTCCCTCGCGGTTATCGTGATCGTTGGCGGCGGTGTGATTATTCTAGTTCGACATGATGTTAAACAAACAGCCGAGCAACGCCTAACCGAGCAACTGCGTGGCGCCGCACGAACCGCCGCCGCCTTGATCGCCCGTGGCCCAACAGCCAACGCGGCCCCGGCCCTCGACGTCGCACAAATCAATGCGGCGTTGCTCAACCTGTCAACGAGCACCGCGAATCAGCTGCGCTTCATCGCCACGCGAGACCTGGCGAAAGCAGAGCTTGCGGCGATCGGGTTGCCTCCACTTCCGAGCGAACTACCGGTTGACTGGACCAGCAGCGTGGTCGGCGACAATACAGCGTATGCGCTCGCGCATGTACCGGACAGCGACGGGTTCATTATCGCATCGCGACCGACATCCGACATCAGCGATGCCACAAAGCGTGTGGACCGCGGCGTGATCGCCGCTGCATTTTTTGGGCTACTGGTGGCGATGTTCATGACCTGGGCCGCGACTGCGCTGATCGCTCGGTCGATGCGCAAGTTGGTAGCCGACGCTCGCGATGTGGTGCGCGGCAATGCTCGACGGCTGGCACCAGAACAAAACGACGAACGCGATGAATTACGAGATCTCCGGGATTGGTTTAACTATTTGGCCGCTGATGCGGAACGTCACAACGCCGACTTGGCGCGCGGCCGTGGCCTGCTCACCTCAGTCTTGGAGAGTATGAGCCAAGGGGTTGTGGCCATCGATAGCAGTGGCGTGGTCGAAGCCATGAATGAACAAGCGCGCAAGATTCTGGGGCTTAACAGCGCCCCCATCGGCG
>JAYWHS010000789.1:0-2738 GCA_043777635.1 Kofleriaceae bacterium
AAAGTTTGGACCGGATACTAACAATGCTGTTTCTCAAGGCCGCAATGGTTACCACTGGCAAACTGCCTGGTCACCAGTCATGGATCGAAGTAAGTGACATCGACACGGTGTCTACAACTTGGCAAAAATCGGTCGATGGTTTTGGCTCAATGTGTTCTGCCTTGATGTCTGACATCCAAAGTGCCGAGGGCTCAGGAGCGACTATTCTTGCAGGCATACGAGATATCGAATCGGATAAAACCCAATACATCGAAGCCGACGGCAACGCGCATATTGCATTCATCACTCCGCTCGAAGTCTGGTTCGCCTGTCTGTACGCAGACATCGACGAAAGCCCTGTGTCGTTTCGCCAGTACAAACTCGCAGTGGAAACCTGGGTGAAGTTCCTCGCTGATCCCGAGCGCAAACCGATCGTGGTGCCGTTTCCCAACGACGTGCTCGACCGCGCGACGCTACCGCCACGCCCGCCGCGTAATGAAGAGTAGCTGCGCGAGCGTAGATCGTCGCTTGATGAGAAAATTCAAGGCTCAGCGCAGATGAAGAATGCCGCTTGTGTTGCGCGCGCTGTCGGCTGAGGTCCATTGCCCGAGTTCGGATCAGTGTTCTCGGCAGGTCGAAAAGTTCAGCAGCTACGTTCGACTACCCGCGCCTGATCGGCGGGGTCGGTAACACCCGCAATGAGTTCAACACACCTATACACTCCGCTCGTTGCCCGGCAGCTGGATTGAATACGCAACTAAACATATTGCAAGCAATTCAATTGTATGCAATACAATAATCGAACATCAAACGTCATTAGGAGAATCAGTCATGAGCAATACCCCTGTAGCCTTAGAAAAACGTCTCTACACTGCAACTGCGACAGCAACCGGAGGCCGCGATGGCCGCGCTACCACCGACGATAAGGTGATCGACGTAAGCGTGGCACCGCCCAAAGCGCTGGGCGGAAGCGGTGCAGGCACCAACCCTGAACAATTGTTTGCAGCAGGCTACGCGGCTTGCTTTGGCAGCGCCGCAAGCCACGTGGCACGCATGCAAAAACTAAATCCCGGTCCAATTTCTGTCACTGCGCATGTAACCCTCGGCGCTGTTGGCCAAGGTTTCGGACTTGCCGTCGTACTTGAGGTATCTATTCCAGAACTACCGCGCGATCAGGCCGCGGCGCTTGTGAAACAAGCCCACGAAGTCTGTCCATACTCGAACGCAACACGTGGCAATATCGAAGTAGAGGTCCGGTTGGCCGGATCGTGACAACATGACCGCACCCGATAACGCTTTACTTCTCGACCACCAACTCTGCTTCGCACTGTACAACGCGTCGCGTGCACTGATTCGGGCGTACGGCCCCTTACTCGAACCGCTTGGGCTCACGTACCCGCAATACCTCGCGATGTTGATCTTGTGGGAGGACAAAAGCGCGTCGGTAAAAGCGCTTGGCGAGCGGCTAGCGCTCGACTCCGGCACGCTAACACCGCTGCTCAAACGCATGGAGCGCAGCGGCTTGATTACGCGTCGACGTGACACGCAGGACGAGCGAGTGGTACGCATTGAGCTGACCGCCGCGGGACAGCGACTGCGCACCAAAGCCAAACACGTGCCGACGGAAATTGCGTGCAGCGCAGGCTTCGATCCAACCGACGAACGCGATCGCGCATATAGCATTCGGCTTCGACAGGAACTGACCATGCTCAGCGAACGGATCAACGCCACAGGCAAGCAGAACACAACTGACCAGCGTTGATAGGTTTGTAAGTCGCTAGACCGAAGCATTCGCGAGGAATTACAAACCGAAAAAACGCCCACGCTACACCAGCTGGCTTTGCCGTTGTTGCATTGCAAACCTAGCGCCAGTACCAACAAGATTTGTTGCTTCAGCATGACGGATATCACTCGCAAACGGAGAACGTATGGCACCATTACGCATGCAACGAATTTTGACTGTGATCGCTTTCGCCACGTTGATGCTGATCCGAGGCAGCGCCTCGGCGGGCACCATTACAACTTACAGCGGCTGCAAGCGGCTAAGCGGTGAAGCCAAGGCCGCCTGTACTGCATGCGTCGGTGGTGGAAACTTTTACCAGCCCGCCAGCAAGAGCTGCGGGGCTGCGCCCGGTATGAAAAAGTCGAAGGCATTCAAGACCGAGCCGCCACCGCCTAAACCGAAATCTATGCCGAAGCGGGAATTCGTGACGGTACCCGCTGGCACATTCGAAATCGGCGCTACCGCCGGCGAAGAAGGTGCGCGCGACAACGAAATTTTCGACGCCACGGTCACGATCTCGCGGCCGTTCCTGATGCAAACCATCGAGGTAACGCAGGCCGAATGGTATTTTATGATGGGCGAGTTGACCGCATCGTATGACAAAAAATGTGGGCTTGATTGTCCGGTTGGCTATGTGTCTTGGCGCAAAGCCCTTGAGTATCTAAACGCGCTATCGAAAAAGGAAGGGCTTGAGCTCTGCTACGTTTTTACGGCCGAGCTTGCCGAGTGGACCAAAGGTGCTGCATGCACTGGATACCGGCTACCGACCGAGGCTGAATGGGAATACGCAGCGCGCGGTAAAACGGCTGGCCCGCACTACGGCGAGATCAACGACATCGCTTGGAACACCGACAACAGCGAAGGCATGGCGCATCCCGGCGGTAAGAAGGCAGCCAACGCATACGGCCTATACGACATGTTAGGGAACCAATCAGAGATGACCTGGGATATCGACGACATTAACCAAACGTTTAGC
>JAYWHS010000790.1:0-2738 GCA_043777635.1 Kofleriaceae bacterium
TACGCCGCGATGTCCGAAGCGCTGGTAAACATTCGCGCCACGGTAGATCGTGCGATAGCGCAGCAGGTACTCAGCAAGCGTAGTGCTGCTGCACTCATCATTGCGGCGCAGCAGTTACACTACCGCGAACGCACGTGGCCCGCATTGCTGGCCAACGCGCCGCAAAAGTTTTCACAATGGGTGGCGCAGCACGCTGTGAATCGCAAAGCCGATGATGCGCGGTTGGCCCTCGCGGCAGTGCGAAAGCCGGTTGCCACGCGCGAGCGAACGGCGCGTGCACGCGTAACCAAAATGCCAGCAACCTGGGCAATGGGGGTACTTGATTCCCTGGCGCGGTCGCCGTTCCCATCGTAGCGGCTGCTTCGAATCAAGCTCAATTTTTTGTTCAATACGGCTGATTGCGCGCTCCGCGTCGCCCCTATGATCGAGAATTTGTTACTATTTCTTCGTACGAATGCAATCAATGGCCAACGCTCAAAGCTTTGGCGCTGGACGCTTTGTGGTGCGGGGCACCCTGGGCGCTGGCGGCGCCGGAGTGGTGTATCGAGTTTGGGACCACCAGCTCGGTCGCGAAGTTGCGCTCAAAGTTTTGCGCCAAGCCACCGGGCGAGATTTGTATCGGTTTAAGCGTGAGTTCCGGGCACTCGCCGACATCGTGCACCCCAACTTGGTTGCGCTCCATGAATTGCACTCCCATGGCGACGAGTGGTTCTTCACCATGGAGCTCATTGAAGGCGTGTCATTTATCGATTGGGTGCGACCGCCGATCAATGAAGCGCCAGGTTCGCGCACCCGTCAGCAAACCATCAACGCGGTGCTCGATGAAAACCGGTTGCGCAATTGCGTAGTGCAGCTCGCTGATGCGTTGGTTGCGTTGCACCAATCGCACAAGATGCACCGCGACTTAAAACCTTCGAATGTTTTAGTTACAGCGACCGGCCGCGCGGTCTTGCTTGATTTTGGTTTGGTATCGGGTCTAGCTGAACGCAATCCCGAAAATCTTGCCGTCGGTACACCGGCGTATATGTCGCCTGAACAAGCCGCCGACTTGCCGCTTGGTCCAGCAAGCGATTGGTACGCCCTTGGCGCCATGTTGTACGAAGCGCTTACCGGCCAGCGGCCGTTCGAAGGTGCACCCGAGGAGGTCATGCGCAAGAAGCAAACTGACTTCCCGCAACCGCCATCGCAACTCGCGCCAGATGTCACGCAGCTTTGGGAGGCGCTCACGTTGGCGTTGTTGCATCCGCAAGCGCCCAAGCGGCCTGATGGACTGCGCGTGCTAGCGAGTGTAGGTAGTGCACCGTCGGCGGCGACTCGGGACATCGCGCGCAACAGTGTTCGCAATATTTTTGTTGGCCGACCGCGCGAAGTAGATTTTTTACGCCGTGCGTTTTCGGAAGCGCGGCGACGTGGCAATTCGGTATTTGTCAAAGCGTCGTCAGGGATGGGCAAGAGCACCTTGGTTAGGCACGCGCTCAAAGTCGCTGGCGAGCATGCGTTCGTCCTCGAAGGGCGCTGTTTCGAACGTGAATCGGTGCCGTTCAAGATGCTGGATGGCATGGTTGATTCGCTGGCTAGTGCGCTTGTGGTGTTAACGCCACAAGAGCAAGAGGTGCTGGTGCCACGCGAAGTCGCGTCGCTGCTGCGATTGTTCCCAGTGATGCGGCGGTTACCGCAACTTGTCGTCGCAGCAGCGGCCAGTGCTGCTCCGGTGGACCCCCAGGAGCTGCGCCTGCGTGGGTTTGCTAGCCTGCGCCATTTATTAGGAAAGCTCGCGAAGTTGCGGCCGGTTTACATCTTTATCGACGATGTTCATTGGGGCGATCACGATAGTGCTGCGTTTCTATGCGATGTGCTGCATCGTCCAGACGCCAACATGTGCATCGTGTTGGCGCATCGGCCCGAAGACTATTTGGGCGTGGTAGCGGCGTTGCGGCGGGCGCCGGCCGGCGTAAATCGAGGCGCTGATATTCGCGATCTCGAAGTGCCACCGATGTCGAACGAAGAAGCCAAAGAATTAGTTAGCGCTATCTCGTCGGACGATTGGCGTTCCGACTCGGTCATTCCGGCAGCCGGCGGCAATCCGCTGGTGTTATCTGAAATGGCGCGGGCTGAAGGTCCAACTGCGGCATCTAGCATTGATGCCTTGGTCGCGTCACGCGCCGCGCGATTATCCGAAGACGGCCAGTCGCTGTTAGTGGTGACCAGCGTGGCTGGGCGACCGTTGCCAGTCGAAACCGCAGCCTATGCGGCCGGGTTGCAGGATGGTCACGAGATAGCGTCGCAACTTGCAGCGGAACGATTGGCGGTATTGCGTCGGGTCGGTGGCCAGATGATGTTACAGCCGGCCCATGATTATGTTCGGTCGGCGGTGGTTGGCGCATTGTCAACCGATGTGAAAGCGGCCTGGCATGAAGCGTTGGCGCGGGCGCTCGAAGCTGCGCCGGGGGTCGTTGATTCGCAGGCGGTGGTTGAGCATTGGCTTGCCGCTGGCCACCCAGGAAACGCAGCCGCACATGCAATTCCGGCAGCGTTGGTTGCCGAAGAAGCGTTGGCATTTCGCCGTGCCGCTGACATGTATCAGATTGCGTTAACGTTTGGCACGTGGGAACCGAGCCAGCAACGCGACTTGCTCCGACGCCAAGCGCAAGCGCTGACCGCTGGCGGACAGCTCGATGAAGCAGCGGCGGCGTATGGCCACTCGGCATCGCTTATTGGCGACGAAGAATCGGTGGATC
>JAYWHS010000791.1:0-2727 GCA_043777635.1 Kofleriaceae bacterium
GATGCAAGAACTGATCTCGAAGATCGGTGAAAACATCAAGATCCGTCGCTTCACGCGCTTCGAACTCGGTGAAGGTTTGGAAAAAGCCAAAGGCGACGACTTCGCAACTGAAGTTGCCAAGACTGCCGGCTTAGCCTGATCTGCAGCTAGCGCTGCAACGCACCAAGGCGTCCATGGTTTTGCCATGTGACGCCTTCATTCGTTTCGGCGTACATCGGCCCAATCAAGTCGGCCGAGCCCAGCTTTTGATTTCGCCTTTGGCGATTTCATGATGCAAGGGACGCAATGCGTGGTTGATGTGCGCAGTTGACCCAGATCTCGCCTGGCTTTGGATGAGTGGCATGGCCGTAGTACCGAAACTCTTTGGGCAGCAAAGGCCTCATTTCGCGTAAGGCAAGGGCGAGGCTGCCAGGTTTGCCGCAGCAATGCCGAACGGCGCTGCGTTTTGGGATGCAAATCTACTGTTGCTGGCGTTGATTGGCGGTGTAGCGTTGCGGCCATGAACCGAGGCTTGTCATTAGTTTTCATGATGGTGGCGCTGGCCGCCGGGTGCAGCAAAAAAGCATCCGAATTCAAAGCACCTAATGGTACCGGCGTAGTCCCGGTCGGTGCGCTAGCAGAGCACAATGAAGGTTCTGCTGCGGCCATCACGGCTGGTGGTAGCAACGTCGAAGCTGGCGGTGGCAGCGCTCAGGCACCTGAGCGCATTGGCATGGGCGCTTCGTCGGCAGCCGAGCAGTTCATGCGGCAAAAGGCAGCGGCCGAAGCGGCAGCGCGACCGAGCGTGCCACCGGCCGAATCCGAAACCATACCGACCGCAGATGCTGCTAAAGTTGCCAATCGCGCCAAAGATGCCCTGGCGGAACTTGCTGATGCGGTTGTCGCAACCAAGGGGGATTGTAAAAAAATGGCGGTCGCAGTGGCGGCGTTTGCGCAAAATAAGCAGGGCCTGTTTAAAGAAATGCAGGAGCTCGAACCCAAGCTCACGGCAACGCAACGCAAAACCATCGAAGAGAAATTTCGCACCGAAGTCACCGCGATTGGGGCCCGTCTTACCCAACCGTTGTCGGGCTGTACTGCCGATCCTGATCTGATCGCTGCGATGACGCAGGTTTCGAAAAATGGCGGGTTAGGTGGTGGTGCGCCGAAGCCGGCCGCGCCGATGGTGCCGACCACCACCGATCCTGCGGTGAAAGCCGAGCTACGCGCATCCATGGCGCAGTGGGCTGCCGCCACCGATGCACTCGCCACGGGGGTGACCAACACCGGCGGCGATTGTAGCAAGGTTGCACTCGCACTCACGACCTTCACCAACCAGTCACCGGCATTGGTTGCACAACTCACGGCGTTGTTGCCGCAAGCGGCGGAGGCTGACTTGAAAGCGTTGCAAGCCGAGTACGGTCCCAAGATGGACAGGATGGAAGCCACGGTTTCGCCAGCGCTCAAGGCCTGTGAAAAAGATCCGACGGTAGCTGAGCTGATGAAGAAACTACCGCGCGCGAAGTAAGTCGGTGAGCTCGCGGGCGAGCACGCTCGCCGCACCCCACACCGCCGACGATTGCGATGATGCACGCGACCTCGTGCAACTCGTCCTCGTTATCATTTCGTAGATCCATCGGTGAGGTTGCTTTCCAGGGCACACAAAGACTGTGACCCCAAAGTGTCACCCATGTACCGTAGGCCGCTTTGTCACCTATGTACCTAGGCTGCATCTAGATTTCTGCGTTTGGATGTCTTAGGCTTCGTTACTGCTACGGCGTGAGATGATTGTTTACTAATGAAAGTTTGGTCGATGCGTTCATTGCCATGGTTGGGAATTTTAGTTGGCAGTTGTTATAGTCCGGAATCGCGTGGCGCTGCGGTTTTTGATAGTCAGCCCGATACACCGCTTGATGGAACTATCGATGCTGCAACGGATGGTAGGACGACAGGGCGAGCGGCTGGCGCTCAAGTGCAATGGAATTTTGATGAAGGCACGGGCATCACCGCCGCAGATTCGGCCGCGCTCGTGCCAGCCTATGATTTGGTTCGCAACGAGGCCACGCTGGCGAATAGTGAATGGAGCAACGGCGGGCTGACGTTCACGGCGGGGACACATGCTCGCACGGCATTGATGCTCACGCGCCCAACGACAAACTGTCTCGCCAACCAGACGGCGACCTTGGAAGCTTGGTTTGTGCCGAAGAATGAGACACAAGGGATTCTGACCAGGCCGGCGATTATTGCCGGGTTAAGTGCCAGTCTTAATTCACGGTCTTTTGAAATTTCGCAAGTTGGGCTTCACATCATTGGACGGACGCGCACTGCTGCACCAAATGCGCTGGAAATGCAGGCGTCGGATGTGGTGACGGCCGGTGCTCTGATTCATGTTGTGTTGGTGCAAGAACAAGCCACGCAGCGCCTGTACATCAATGGTGTCGAAAAAGATTCACAAATTAGTCCACTGATGGCTTGGGAATCATACGCCATGTTCGTTGGTGGTGACGTCGGCCTCAACGCTACATGGCTAGGCACCGTGCGTGCGGTGGTGCTGTATTGTTCGGCGTTGACGGCTGCGCAAGTGCAGGGCAACTTCGCGTTTGGTCCGACGCTGTAGCGTAACAGCTACGGCGTGAAATGGTTGCGCAGCACCATATGTTACCGAACGTAACTACCGCGCACGAAATAAGTGGGTGAGCTCGTGGGCCCGCGGGCGGTTGGCGGTTTGACGTTAGTACACCGAGGCGA
>JAYWHS010000792.1:0-9282 GCA_043777635.1 Kofleriaceae bacterium
GTTGTGCCGTTGTTGTTCAGGGTAAATGCAGCGAGCTCCGAACCTGAGGGCGCAAACAGTTTTGCTCCGCCGCCGTCGCCGGTGAACGTGACGCGCAGGTCTGCATCAACGATTTTGGCGTCGGCTGGTAAACTAACGGCTAGATCAAACGTGGCAGTAGCGTTGCCGCCCAGGGGGCTAGAGCCGTTGAGGGGCACGGCAATAAGCCGATTGCGGCCCGTGACCACCGGCCGGAGCTGGCTCGGCGCAAACACTGCGGGCGTTGCCATGCCCGGTTGTTGCACGCTGACCAACGCGCGGTTGTTCCCACCGCCTTGCCACCAATCGATTTGAATATCGTGCCAGCCCACGGTGAGATCTCGTGCAGTCAGTGACGATTGCGCGTTGCCACCAAGTCTATCGACAACTTCGTTTCCGTCGATCGTCAGCCGGTGGCCATCGTCGGTATTAAAAATGAAGGTGTGTTCGCCAGCTTTCTCGACCCGATACTGGCCTAGCCAGATGATCGAAAAATTGCTGCCACTGGTCAAGCCTAAGCCGGGCGGTGCGCTGTTGCTATTTGCTTCGTTGAGCAAAGGCGCTTGCCAGGTTCGGCCACCGGAAAGTTGAGTATTGCCAAAATCATCAAAGGCAAACGCCAGCAAGTTGGTGGCGTTGGTGGTGTTGGCCCGCATGAGTTGTTTGTCAATGGCCGTGAATGTGGCGGTGGTGCCAGGCCGGCTGCGCAATTCGAAGGTTGAGCCACCGCCAGCATCGCGCATGGCGAAACGCATCGGGACCCAAGTTGCCGTATCGTTGGGGTTGGTGATGCTGCCAACCTGCGCGCCACCGCCAAACCTCGCGCGCGCGATATCGGTGAATGCGATTTGGTTAGGCGCTTGCATCTGTACAGCCGCAAAATCGTCGGCGATCAATTCGAATTCGGTGACGCCCGGGGCTAGCAGAACATCGCCTTCGCCCCAAAATACAAACGTATCGCTGGAGGTATCGAGCCATGGCGGCGAGTTGCCACCGAAAGGCACGACGCTGGTATTGAAGATCGAAGTTGGAATGTTGCGTGGCAACAAGTCCCAATTGATTTGGGTTTCATCGCCGGTAAAACCCGCAACCGTGCCTGGCGCTGCATGAGCCAACCAATAACCCGGCACGACGCCAATGGGTTCTAACGTGCCCCAACTCGTTGCCGTGGCTTCGATCGCGGTAGCTCCAGGGCGCGCGAAATCAACCGGGGTAGTATCGGTCCAACTTGCATCGGCAGCATCTTTGCTAGCATCTACCGCTGCATCGATGGCGTCGACAGGCGGCGAGCCATCGAGGTTGGCCGGCCGGGCCGTAAAGCTACACGCATAGAGCCCCACCATCGGACCCAAAAGCGCTTTGCGGCAGAGCCGGTTTTTGAACTCAAACATGCCTGCATAGTCTCAAACTTTGCCGGTCTAGCTATGAAAAACCACGTAAAAAGGCGCACGGCTTTGGTGTGCGCTTGTGGTAAACCGCACACATGGCAACAGCACGAAAACCTGATGGAGCGAGCAGCGCAACTGCTGCGCGTGAACCTCAAGAATTCAAGACGATGTCGGGCATTCCGCTCAAGGCTAGTTATGGCCCCGAGGACCTCACATCACGCGGATGGACCTACGAAAAAGACTTGGGGGCCCCAGGGCAATATCCCTACACGCGCGGACCGCATGCAACGATGTATCGCGGCAAACCGTGGACGATGCGGATGTTTGCTGGTTTTGGCACCCCCGAAGACACCAATAAGCGTTTCAAGTTTTTGCTTGAAAGCGGCACCACCGGGCTTTCGACCGCGTTCGATATGCCAACGCTGATGGGCTACGATCCTGACAACGAGCGATCGCTCGGCGAAGTCGGCCGTGAAGGCGTGAGCGTTGCGACCCTCGATGACATGATGCGTTTGTTCGGTGACATCCCATTGGACCAAGTTTCAACGTCGATGACGATCAATGCGCCAGCTGCAGTGTTGCTGGCGTTGTACGTGGCAGTCGCAGAAAAACAGGGCGTGTCGCCTGACAAGTTGCGCGGCACCCTGCAAAACGACATGCTTAAAGAATTCATCGCGCAAAAAGAGTGGATTAGCCCGATCCGCGGTCACATGCGTATTATTCGCGACATGCTGGCGTGGTGCACCACGACGATGCCGCAGTGGAATACGATTTCGATTTCTGGCTATCACATCCGTGAAGCTGGTGCGACCGGCGTACAAGAACTAGCGTTCACGTTGGCGGACGGCATTGGGTATGTGCAACTCGGTATTGAAGCTGGGCTCGATGTCGATGATTTTGCACCTCGATTATCGTTCTTCTTCGACGTGCATAATGATTTCTTCGAGGAGATCGCCAAGTTCCGCGCGGCACGGCGGATGTGGGCCAAAATCATGAAGGAACGCTTCGGTGCAAAAAATCCGAAGAGCTGGCTGTTACGCACGCACGCGCAAACCGCTGGGGTTTCGTTGATGGCACAGCAACCGTTGAACAACGTCATTCGCACAACGATGCAAGGGCTGGCGGCGGTGCTCGGCGGCACCCAGTCATTGCATACCAACAGTTACGATGAGACCTACGCGTTACCAACTGAAGATGCCGCGATGCTGGCCTTGCGCACCCAACAAGTCATCTACGAAGAAACCGGCGTCGGTGCAGTAACCGATCCGTTGGCGGGCAGTTACTACGTTGAAACATTGACCGACCAAGTCGAAGCGGCAGCGTGGGAATACATCGACAAGATCGATAAGATGGGTGGCATCGTTAAAGCGGTGGAAGAGGGTTACCCGCAGCGCGAAATTTCGCGGTCGGCCTTCGACTTTCAACGGGAAGTCGATTCCAAGCGGCGCTCGATTGTCGGCGTCAACAAGTACAAGAGCTCAGATGATGGCGATGGCATTCCAACGCTCAAAATCGAACACGAAGTTGAAGAAAACCAAATCGCAAGCATTCGAGCTTCGCGTGCCAAACGCGATAACGCTGCGGTCGAGCGCTGTTTGGCCGCAGTCAAGGCTGCGCTTAATGATGATAAACAAAATGTCATGCCGCCGATTTTTGAAGCAGTGAAGAACAACGTCACCCTCGGTGAAATCTGTGATCTGTTCCGCTCTGAGATGGGCGTGTACACCGACCCGGCGTACCTGTAGATGATCGATCCTGCGGTGCAGTCGTCGCTGCCAAATCTAGCCGCTGCACAGTTCCTGGTTGGTTCGTCTGGGTCCAACACGGCAATCGTGATGCCAGCGCTGACCGCACATTGTAACCGCTACAAAGGCTCCGAGGCGCGGCGCAGTGCGTGGCAGCTAGTTAATTCATTCGTGCCGTTTTTGGCGTGCATGACGGCGTTGTTTGCTGGCTTGATCGCAGGTTTTTGGCCAGCCCTGGTCTTGGCGGTGCCGGCCGGCGGATTCTTAATCCGGTTGTTTATCATTCAACATGATTGTGGCCATGGTTCATTTTGGCAAAGCCGACGCGCCAATGAGTTTACCGGCCGAGCGTTGAGTTTGTTCACGCTGGCTCCGTACTATTTTTGGCGGCGCACCCATGCCATCCATCACGCCACCGCCGGTCATCTTGACAAGCGTGGCATCGGCGATGTTGATACGCTTACGGTGCAAGAGTATCAAGCGCGGTCGGCGCTGCGGCAGTTGTGGTACCGCATCTATCGCCATCCCTTGTTCTTGTTTGGGTTTGGTGTGCCGTTTGATTTTATCGTGCTGCATCGCATGCCGATTGCCCAAATGATTTCTGGGCGTGAGGTTTGGCGAAGTATTGTAGCGCTCAATCTGGCGATGGTTTTGTTCTACGGGGCGCTCGGTTGGTTGGTGGGCCCGACGATCTTGTTTTGGGCCATGATGCCGATGCTCATAGTGACGACATCGATCGGTGGCTGGTTATTTTTTGTGCAACACCAATTCCCAGGTGGGTATTGGAAGCGCGCAGCGGAATGGAATTTTCACACGGCGGCGTTTGCGAGCTCGTCGTATTACGCGATGCCACGGGTGGTGCAGTGGTTCACGGGCAACATTGGATTGCACCATATTCATCACTTGTGCAGCCTCATTCCGAACTACAAATTACAGGCTTGTCTCGACGGCAATGCGCAGTTGCAGACGTTCAATCGCGTGACGATTTGGCAAAGCTTGCAATGCGCCAAACTTACGTTATGGGATGAAGCGGCGCAGCAACTAGTAACGTTTCGGCAGCTGGCGGCGGCTGGACCGTCAGCCACCGCCATGTTGCCTTTGGATACCAACTGACGGCTGTCGAAGCTAGCGGCTCTAGCGTCCGGCGGCCATCAGCAATGGAATCTTTGCCGTGCCGTACATCACGTGGTTCCGGACACTTTGGCGATAAGGGTTGTCGGTTGCGCTAGCGTGGTCCGGCGTACGGATAAAACCAATGAGCCGCACGGTTGCAGCAACCGCGAAGACCCCTTCAAAATATTCGTACTGGACTGGTCCCGCTCCGAGCGTTCGCTCGTTCGCTCCATTTCTGGGCCCCGCTCCGAGCGTTCGCTCGTTCACTCCATGTCTGGGCCCCGCTCCGAGCGTTCGCTCGTTCGCTCCATGTTCGGGCCCCGCTCCGAGCGTTCGCTCGTTCGCTCCATGTTCGGGCCCCGCTCCGAGCGTTCGCTCGTTCACGCCATTTTTGGGCCCAAGTCGGCTCGGCTTGGTTGAAAAACCGAGTCGGTCACGCAGCACTTGTAAGTCAGCGGCTGGGGCGACCAGCCGCGTGCACTGATTGTCGGCAAATACTAACAACACATATGTCGGATCGACGTCGAGTTGCACACCGCCGATGCGCATCGAAAATTTCGTGCAGACACTTTCACGCTTGCGCAAGCCCGACACACGGACCGCAGCACCATAGGCCAGGCAAGGTCGCTGGCTCAGCGGCGCTCGCAGCTCCATGTCGGTAGCGACGTGAGCGACGCCGTGCAGTTGCACTCGCTCCGCGAATTTCGCCGTGAGCGGCGTGCGCATAGGAATGCGGTCAAATTGATCACTGAGCGTTATATCGTCGAGGCTCAGCGGGTTGCCTTGAGACAACAGCGTTGAGAGTTGGGGTATTCCATCTGGTGCAAGCGGCACGCGTTACGATAACCAGGTTTACGTCGCCTACGCAACCACCATACCCGCGCGCCGCCGCTAAGGTAGGTGGTGGTGCCGCTTGTTATATTGAGTTGCGCACACGCTCCGTTAACTGCTACGTTTTTCGCAAAGTCCTGCGAGTGATCATGTACCGGTGTACTAACTTCGATTTGACTTTTCGAGTCTCGGAATATATCTTGATATAGAAGCTCCCGGTTTGCTCCCTTGAGGCGTTTGAATGAGCAGCCATCAGCTCAAGGCAGCTCCCGGGGGCAACTTATGGGGGATGGTTATGGCGACAGCAATCTTGATCGATGGCGCTTTTTTTCTTCGTCGATTCAAACACAGTTTTCCTGAACTTGACCGCAACGATCCCAAGAGTGTTGCTCACGGATTGAAATTGCTTGCAAATTGGCATCCGGTGCAGAGAATCGGCCCAACACAGGTTGCCGCGCAAGTTGCCCAACACAGCCCAATCGAAGTATCGCGACAGTTCTATCGCATCTTTTTCTATGATTGCCCTCCGCTGGAAAAGCGGATGCATACACCGCTAGAGCACAAGTCCATTGATTTTGGAAAATCACCAGAGGCAGTCTTTCGCCGCCAATTTTATATTGAACTTCAAAAGCTCAGGAAGATGGCCTTGCGACTTGGCCACTTGAACAACACCTCAAGGTGGCGCTTGCGTGAAAGTGCAACCGAGCGTCTTATCGCGAATCCGACAGCCTTCATTCCTTCCGACGCCGATTTCGAGATGGATACCAAACAGAAAGGTGTGGATATGCGCCTCGGTCTCGATGTTGCGTCTTTGGCATTCAAAAAGCAGGTCGACCAGATCGTAATCGTTGCTGCCGATGCAGATTTTGTTCCAGCAGCAAAACTTGCACGCCGCGAAGGGATCGACGTTATTTTGGACAAGATGGGTTCCACGAGTGTGGCTGGCGAACTTATCGAGCATGTCGACGCGATCCGCGACTGCCAACTGATAAATTCCAAAGTACGCGTAGATGGTGGGTTTGAACCAGCATGATCGGCTAGCCGGCGCGACGACGATTACTAACTCGCAGTCTCACGGTGCGAGGTTGTCGACGGCAACGCCAAACAGATAGTTATTATTTGGCGCGCCAGCGTGACAGCTAATGCAGAAACCCACCTTGCCGACGAAATTACCGGGCGCTGTTGAGCCGTCGGGGTTTAGTCGGCCATACCACCAGTCCTTGTTGGCGGTATCAAACCCGGCGGCCTGTTTGACCATCACCGTCAAGAACTCCGGCGTACCCTCGGCATCGAACATCTCTTTCACGATCATTGCGCCAACCGGGAAATCGATAACGCTGCTTGGCTGCGTTGATAGCGCGCGATACGGCGATGCAGCCAAGCTATTGGTCCACACATTGACTTGTGGATTGCCTTGATGTTGTTGGGTCGTGAAGGGCCGTGCATTGACCTTGGTCATGCTTTGGTACGTACCGGCTTCGCTTTGCAGTTGTTCGTCGCTATCGACCATGCAGCCAACGCCCAGAACGCCGCTTGTGCTCGCGAGAATCGCGTACATCCGTAGCCTGTATCGCATTGCGGCCTTACGTTTGATCATCGGTATAGTTACACACCGATGTTGTAAATCTTACAGGCACACACGTTCGAACCTGGCATGCAGGATTGGCCAATGTGGCCAAGCTGCGGTACCTCCATTACGTGCCACTCGCTCGTTATCGTCGCGTTGCCAACTTATGGAACTGGTTGCCAGCGTTCCGTGCTGCCGCCGAATACGAAAGTATCCAACGGGCCGCGTTGGCACTAAGCATGAGTGCTTCAGCGTTGTCACGGACGGTCCGCTTACTCGAAGACGCAGTCGGGGTCGCGCTGTTCTTACGCAGTCCTACCGGGCTCACGTTGACGGTAGAGGGTGAAAGTCTGCTGGGTGCGACACGGCACGCCATGCGTGCGATTGATGATGCCGTACATGCCGCGCAACCTGCGCCCGTATCAAGTTTTATCATTGCAGCGTGTGGGCCAGCCTTGCCGTTACTGTTGGCTCGTTGCGTGAGCGCGCAGCCGGAAATGTGGCGGGATGCCCTTGTCCGCTTGCGTACGGTGGCTGCGGATCAAGTGCGCGATTTACTGTTGCGCGGTGAGATCGATTTTGCGTTGGTTGTTGATGCACCTGCAACCGTCGAAGTAACGCGCATTAGCGTCGGTCAGTTGCAGGTGTCAGCCTGGGGCTTGCCCAATGCAACGCCCACCCCGTCTATTGAAATTACCTTGACCGCTGAGGATGCGAATCATGATCTCGAAGGAGATCGGCGGATTCACGTCGATGGCGTGAGCGCAGGCATCGAACTAGCGCGGGCCTCACGGTTACGGCTGCGTTGCCCTGATGTGCTCGCACCGTCTGATTTTGTGAAGCATACCTCGGCGCCGACGCTGCACAATGTTTTTGCGGTGATGCGTAACGCGTTACCAGGCCAACAGCGGGCCGCCCTCGATACGCTGGTAGGCGCGGTGCAAACCCTGCTGCAAAATGCTGCCAACCAATCACAACACCGGTGACAGCGGTTCCCAGGTGCGAAATGGATTCACGCCGACGCGTGCAAAAATGTACCAAGCCAAGCCGGCGGTTGCTGGCGATTCACTAAAGTCATTCAAGATGTTGTCGGTCGAAGCTGGTAGCCCAGCTTGGGTCATGATGGTGTCGAGGTCGGCGACCAGATTGCTTGCGCTGCGGCCTTGGCAATTTGTCGTCGGTGCATAGCGCTGCATCGCGAGGGCCATGCCAGCGGAACCTTCGGTCCAGACAAACGGCGTGACCGCCGCGGTGCCGGTGCGCCAGCGAAAGTGAAAGTAGCCACGCACGCCAGGTGCGCCGTTCATGGTGCCTGCGGGTTCGAACAGTTGCGCACAGTTGGCTGCAAGCCCTGACACATAGGCTGATCCTTGCGCACCGAGGGCAAGCAATGACCAACTTTGGGTGTCGAGATATAACTCGGTGGTATTGGCGCCTTGGGTAAGCATGTAGCCAGGGGTGAAATCGCTGCCAGTCCAACGGTTGGCAACGTACTGCTCAAGGCCTGCGATGTCAGTTGCGAATGTGGTGGTATTGGTTAGGCGTTGGTAGCCGATCATGGCGGCATAGGTGTCGATGGCATGCTCCAGCGCGGTTTGGTTGGCTTCGTTCCAAGGCGTGGTGTTGAGGTCGCTCGGATTAAAGCGAATTGCCCGCGCACCGTCGACGTCGAGCATTTGGCTACGCAAGTAGTCCATCAATTTGTTGTGTGCAACGGCGTAGCGGCTGAGGCCATAGGTTTGGGCGTAGGCGTTAAACGCTAGCGCTACCCACGCCACCGCACCGGTGTAGCGCACGTCGCCACCACCGGGAAAATCACTGCCGCCGTTGCCGCGATAGGCAAAATACCAAGAGCCGTCGCTGCGTTGGGTGTTGACCAAGGCGTTGAGCACTTGTTGCGCTGCCGCTTGTTCGCCGGTTGCAACAAATACAATTGCCGCGAGCGCTTGGTCGTAGACAAAACACGCTTCGCCGTCGAGTTCGCTGCGGGTAAAGCGTGCTGGCTGCATGGCACCGTTTACGGTTACTGCCATGCTTCGGCGCTTGAGCTCCGTGACGGCAGTTGCGGCATTTTCGCGCTGGGCGTAGTAGACGGCAAACGCATGTACGTTGGCTTCGTCGATCGGCACCGGTAGGTAACGCCCGGTCAGGACGTCGCGCCGGCCGATGCAGTAGTTACTGTTGCAGCCAGGTGCTTTGGTCCAGTCGAAGGTCGGGGCCATGGCCACGGCGGCGACTCGGTCTACATTGTTGGCAGTGTGAATGATGATTGAAAATTGCCCGGCCGCATCTACTTGGGCGCTGGCGATCGCATAAAAAACATCGGTGTGTACAAACAAGCGCACGATCGGGCGTGCGGCCGGCATATTTTTGACTTGGCCGGAGATGCGAATCCAGCGGCCGCCCGACCAGGTGCCGGTCGTCGTTACTGGCGCCAAGACAACTTCGGTGAGCGCCGGCACCACGGTAAATGGAACGTCGGTGCACACAGTGTCTTCACCGGGGTGATTGACGCAGCCACGCACATTGACGGTGCCGGTGGTTAACGGCGCAGCGAGATTCACGCGCGGTCCAGCGCCAAGGACCTCGGTATCGGCGAACCATGTGAAGGTGGTTTCAG
>JAYWHS010000793.1:0-2724 GCA_043777635.1 Kofleriaceae bacterium
CTGAAACCAGGTTTCGGACACCAGATTTCGCGTTCGGCCATGCGCGGTCGATATGAGCGATCGGACATGTGCGATTGGCTGGCCATGCGCGGTCGGCCGTGCGCGGTCGGCTCACACCCCGCTTCGCGGCTGGCACGCGGCTCTTCGGGGTTTTGGCTTGCGGCCTTTGGTTTCGCGATCTGTATGCACGATCGGACATGCGCGATCGGCCAGGCGCGATCGGCTGACACTCGGTTCCGCAGGCCAGCTGACACTCGGTTCCGCAGGCCAGGCGCGATCGGCTGACACTCAGTTCCGGCTGACACTCAGTTCCGCAGCCAGGCGCGATCGGCTGACACTCGGTTCCGCAGCTGACACTCGGTTCCGCAGCCGACACTTGGTTTCCTGAAACTTGTATGTTGATGCTTCAACTGTCCGAAGGGGGTGATTAAATCCGCATTCATGGAAACCATGCTGTTCCATCTGAAACAGCACGAGGGGAGCAATTCTGGACATTGGCGGTTTAGTGCTCAGTGTGCGCGGCCCGCCAGCGGCAAATTGCAAAAGAATAGCTTGAAGACTGCGTTGTTCCACGTGAAACACCACAACCCATCAATTCGCTACCAGGCCTCGAACAGCCTCACCTTCTTACGCAGTGCGTGGACAGCCAATTGCAATGATTCCGACGATCCACAAAAGGTCAACGCTCCTGGCCGATCCATCCTATGTTCCATGTGAAACACCGGCAAACCCAGCAAGCCATGCTGACAGTACGCAAGCGGGCATCTGACCTTCTTGCGCAGTGCGTGGACAGCCAATTGCAATGATTCCCACAATCCACAAAAGGTCAACGCTCCTGGCCGGTCCATCCTATGTTCCATGTGAAACACCGGCAAACCCAGCAAGCCATGCTGACAGTACGCGAGCGGGCATCTGACCTTCTTGCGCAGTGCGTGGGCAGCCCATTGCAGTGATTCCCACAAGCCAAAAAAGGTCACCGCTCCTGGCCGATCCATCCTATGTTCCACATGAAACACCGGCAAACCCAGCAAGCCACGCTACCAGGCCGCGAACAGCCTTAACTTCTTGCGCAGTGAGTGGACAGCCCATTGCAATGATTCCCACAATCCACAAAAGGTCAACGCTCCTGGCCGATCCATCCTATGTTCCACGTGAAACAGATCGGGTTGATCGTCTAAAATGCCCTACCGGGACAGCTATTGAGGTGCTGTCGACAAAAAAGCGACGAGGCGTGAAGGTTCGCTACCATCAAAAATATGAACCGGCACCTGTCCGATTCTAGCGATCTCGTCTCGATTGCTCTCTGCTGTCCACTGACCAACATCCGGCAATCTCGACAAAACGACCCCGGCAACAATCAATCCATCACGCCGAGCTGCCTCTACAGTTAACACGCTGTGATTGATCGTCCCCAAACTCGCGCGAGCCACTATGAGAAGCGGATATCCGCAAACCTTTGCCAACCTGGCCATGTCTACATCGGACGTTATTGGCACTCGTAGTCCGCCTGCACCCTCCACCAAAACGCTCGTCGTGGTCACCGCTTGAGCAATCGCTGCCACCTGCACAACGTCGATCGACCGGCATTCGAGCGCTGCTGCCACGAGTGGGGCAACCGGGGTTCGAAAAAGGTACATGCCCCGGCCAAAAGCGGTCTGCCAATTTCCAGCGGCAATTGCCAGGAGTTCAGCATCCTCACCAACAAGCACACCATCGTGATCCCGGCAGCCAGTTTCGATGGGTTTCCATGCGAAGACCGATTCGCCTTGACGGACTAGTTCACGCGCAATCGCCGCAGTGACGAAGGTTTTGCCAACCCCGGTGTCCGTGCCAGTAATAAAGAGTTTCACGTGAAACACTCCAAAATCGCTGTTCGTGTAGCGGAGGCTAGCAACTCGATCTCAGCCGAACGTGAACTCAACGGGGGCATCCAAACCACCACGTCACCGAGTGGCCGTAACATAATTCCGTGTCTACGCGCCTTCTGACAGACCTGGACCCCCTTAAAGTCGTCCCAGCGGCATCCTTCTGTTTTGCTAGTTCCCAGCTCGATGCCCACCATTGTGCCGCAGGTCCGAACCTCACGTACAAACGGCAATTCCTCGAACATCCGGGCTTTGGCAGAAACCAGCTCAGCCAAGGAAGTTAAACCAAATTGATTCTCTCGCAACATCGCAAGCGACTCGATCCCGACTGCGCAAGCCAACGGATTAGCAGTGTAGGTGTGGCCATGAAAAAAATGCTTCATGTCTGAGCGTTGGCCCAAAAACGCTGAATATATTGCTTCGGAAGTAAGGGTCGCGGCCAACGGCAAGTAACCGCCTGAGATACCTTTTGCAAGGCACATAAAGTCAGGCTCCACGCGTTCATGGTCACACGCAAACAACCTCCCTGTTCGACCGAACCCGGTGGCCACTTCATCGACGATGAGATGTACATTGGCAGATTTACACCTTTGAGCAACCGCCGTCAAAAATCCCGGTGGATGAGTGAGCATGCCGGCCGCGCCCTGCACCAAAGGCTCCATAACTAGTGCGGCAATTGTACTTGCTTGCGTCAGTACACGATCCAGCTCAGCGAGCGCCAGAGTCATACCCTGACCAGCGTCAGCACTCCAAGGCGCGACATATGGACTACGAACCGCGATGCAATGGATTAACAGCGGACCGAAAACCTTATGAAAAACATCGATACCACCGACCGCAACCGCACCTAAGGTATCGC
>JAYWHS010000794.1:0-2722 GCA_043777635.1 Kofleriaceae bacterium
CTGTTGCCGCCGCGCTGCTGTTGGGCGCGTGTGCCACTAAGATTCCCAACTACGACTACAGCAAGGAGCCTAATCCTACTGCAGCCGAGTTGATCTTGGGCGTTGGTGATGAGCTGCGCATCAACGTTTGGGAAAATCCCAATCTATCGACCGATGTCACCATCCGCGCCGATGGCACCATTACGATGCCGTTGGTCGGCGATTTACGCGCGCTTGGCGAAACTCCAACCGCGCTCAAAAATAAAATCAAAGCCAAAGTCGGCGACTTTGTAAAACTGCAAGGCTCCGAAGTTACCGTCGCTGTGAAAGCGTGGAAGAGCTACCGCTTCACGGTGTCGGGCGAAGTCTCGCGGCCCGGCGTAATGTCCAACGATCAATACGTCACCGTGTCCGACGCCATTGCCATGTGCGGCGGGTTCACTCGGTTCGCGCGGCGCGACGAAATCGTGTTGATGCGGCGCGATCCAAAATCCGGTGCGTTGCGCAACATTCCGCTTTCGTACGATCTACTCGCGAGTGGCCAACGTCCTGATATGAACATCTACGTGCTGCCTGGCGATTCCATCTTTGTGCCGTAAATCACGACCAGAACCAATGGCCTACAAATCGCTGATGTATTCGCGTACGTTCTCGCCCTTATACTTAAATTATCAGGGCAAGAAATATGAAGATCGAGCACAGTTCGCACATCACAAGCGGCATTACGTTGGCAAGCCTGCTTTACGCCAGCACAATCGGCGCAGCATCAGCGCAACCCGTGCCGCCAGCACCTGCACCGGCGTCAGCACCAGCACCAGCGTCGGTGGAGCCGGCAGCTTATCCGCCGCCCGTGTACGCGCCTGCGCCATACCCGCCGACCTACCCGGCCGATCCAACGCCGTACGCGGGGCCAGCGAGCACGCCACCATCGTCGTTCGCACCAGTAACGATCCAGCCACGGCCTGAACCCAAAAGTGCATCAACCGCACTTTGGTATTCGATCGGCGGCACGCTTGCCGCACCACTTTTGTTCAGCGCGATCGGTTCGAGCTCAAACAAAAACGTAATTGTGCCAGCTGCAATTCTTGGCACCACTTTGATAATGGGTGGGCCATCCTTCGGTCATTTCTATGCTGAAGGTCGATTTAAATTTACCACCGGCATGGGCATCCGCGTCCTGGGCACTGCGCTCGGGTTGACTGCGGGCATGGCGTACGGATCAACTCAAAAATGTAAATTTACCACCGATGGGTCTGATGAAGATTGTGGTTCTAGCGGCTTTGCACTCGGATTCCTGGTCGTCGGTAGTTCACTTGTCGTTGGCACAATTTGGGACATTGTCACCGCCGGCGATGCCGCCCGTGCAGCCAACCAACGCTCCGCCCGCGTGTCATGGCACGCTGCGCCACTGGTGATGCCGAGCGCCAATGGCACAGTCACCGGCCTCGCGGTTGGCGGTAACTTTTAGCATCGACGTGCGTGCGACTAAAATAACGTTTTGTCGCCGAGCAGCGAAGGATCTGGGTTGCCCTTGGCAGTGCGAATTTGCACCACCCCTTGTGGCGTGAGCGTGGCGGTCACCGAATATTCCTGGCGGATCGGCAGGCCTTTGGTTTGCAACTTCTTGAGCTCGGGCTCGACTTCTTCGTCATCCAACAACGTCTCACGGGTGTACGCCAAGCGGCCGGTCAGTTGCAGCGGACACGTCACCGGCGCACCGACGGCCACCACACAAAACGTGAATTGTTCCCTCACATTGAATTCAATTTCATTGAGGCCAAGGTCACTATCTTGGCGCGAATGCGTGCTTGCAAAACGCACCACGGTGCGGTCGCCAACCTGCTGCTGCTCCACCTTGCCGAGTTCCCAGTCCTCGCTGATGCCCATCATGCCTGGATTATAAACGTCACCCAGATGAGCGACGACCTGGTATTTGTCTTGGTTCTGAACTGCAAGCAACCGCACCGATTCGCCGCGGTCGGAAGTCTCAGCAGAAATCACCACAAAAGGTTCCGACTGATCTTCGACGGTGCATTCGCCCCCGGTGAACTCCGCATGCTTTGCAATACAAGCGCACAACGCGGCTTGACTCATCGGTGCAGCGCTGCACAACGGTGGATCTGGCTGTTCGGGCGCGGCGTTTTTGGCAACCTTGGCCAAGCGCTCACGCACAATCTTGTTGTCGCGTAACAATAGCGACGCCCGGTAAAAGTGCGCGGCCTGGGGCAACTTGTCATTGGCTTCTTCAACCCGCCCGAGGTTGTAGAGCGATGCAGCTTTGACGTTTGTGCCGCTCGCAGCAAGCACGCTGCGTTCACCGGCATCGCGCGCTTTGACAAAATCACCGAACGAAAGCGCTGCGAATGACAATTCTGAAAGCGCGCGATCGTCGCCGGGCAAAATCTTCACGGCAGCTTCAAACGCTGCGATGGCTGGCTGCCAGCGTTTAGCCTTGGCGAGTTTTTGGCCTTCTTGCAAATGCCCTAGATACGCTCGGCGCCGCTCGGGGGTAAGCGCTGCGGTAGCTGGCGAGGTACGCAATGTAGCGGCCACCTCGGGTGCAAGCAGGTTACTCGAACCTGAACCTGAACCTGAACCTGAACCGACCGCCGTGCTCGCCGCTGACCCGCCCTTCGTCGACGACGAACCCGCGCTGCCCTTACACGCGAAAATTATTGTCAATGATAAGAGCCCAACGAGCCCTATGCGTCGCACGAGCTGAGGGCTCGATCGTGGTGCCTGT
>JAYWHS010000795.1:0-2718 GCA_043777635.1 Kofleriaceae bacterium
CTGCTGTACAAACCCATTTCTTCGGCCAGCCGCTCGGTATAAAGCGCCCAACCTTCGACGTAGGCAGTTGATCCGCCAAACTTGCGGAACGCTGGCAACTCACCAAGTTCTTGCGCGATGGCGATTTGCAGATGATGCCCTGGAATCGATTCATGCCAGGTCAAAGCTTCCATTTCAAATCGGGCGCGCACCTCGGGTTTGTAGGTGTTGATGAAATACTCGCCGGGCTTGCTACCATCGGGCCGAGGCTGGCGATAATACGCAATGGTGGTGGTTGGCGCTTCGTAGTCGGGAATCACCGCCATCACACAATCAGCTTTGGGCAAGGTTTTGAAATAGGCTGGAATGGCCGCTTTGGCCCGAGCCAACGCCGTACCCGCAGCGGCAGTAATCTCGGCTGCGGTTTTGAAATACAGCGCAGGGTCGGTGCGCAAGTGTTTGATCGTGGCGGCAAGCTCAGCTGTGCCAAAAAGCTTTTTACCTAGGGCTGCAATTTGTTGATCGGTTTGCGCAATGCTGTCGAGGCCGATTTGATGCACTGCGCGGGCATCCATGGTCACGCCAACATGGTTCAGAATTTGTGCCTGATAACAAACATCACCGTCGGACAAACCGGCTAAGCCTTCTTTTTCAACGCGCGCTTTGGGCAATAACTCTGTCGCAAACAATGCTCGCAAGCGCTGCAACGCGGGCCGCACGCTCTGCAGTACCGCAGCTTGATAGGCGGTGCTCAGCCGTTCACGTTCGCCAGCTGGCCAGGTCGCGTGGTCGGTGAAGGCCGCCTGCATGCCGTCCGCCAGCGGTGCGTGTGCGTCATCAGCTTGCAGCGCTTGATCAAGTTGTGCCAACGCGCGCTCAATCGATTGTTTGCCAGCGACGCGACCTGCAGCAAGGCCGCGCCGTAAATTGACAATTTCGTCGTCGATGGCACCCGCAACTTTGGTAACTCGCGACAGCAAGTTGCGAGCATCCTGTAGAGATTTCCGTGGATGCGCTTCCACCATGTACGAAAATTCACCGAGCAAACTCCCGCCACCAGCCGCGACTTTCCATTCTTCGAAACGACAAGCATCACTTGCGATTGAGGCTTCAAGATCCAACTTGAATAGCGCCAAGGTCACCTGGTCGCGAGAGTTTAACGCGCTGCTGGTGATAGTGTTCGCCCGCGCCAGAAAGCCGTTGCGGGCAACGCGCAATGCCTTCATGGCCGTCGCTGTGCGAGCTTCGATCTGGTCGTCAAAACGATGATCACCCAGTTGCGTAGCCCAGGTCGGCGACACTTTCATGACATGTTCCCAATGCTCCACTAACAAGCGCTGTAAAATTGCATCGTCGACGCCAGCCGCAGCTGCGATGGGCGATGGAGCCAATGAATGAATTGCGGTTTGCATGGAGACTTTCGGCGACGTTGGAGAACTGCACCCGGTTGCGGCCAACATGAAACACGCAACATTGAACCAAGACCTTCGCATGCGGCAAGTATCGCCTAGAATCACCCAGCGAACGCAAGCTCGCTGCCGCTGTTACAGCGTCTATACCCAATGTCGCACCCACGCTTGCACTCGGCGAACAGTGTTACAAACATGCTATGCGAGTGTATTTGATCGACGGCACATACGAACTATTTCGTGGTTATTTTGGCGCGCCGCCAGCGACGGTAAATGCCCGGCCCGTCGGTGCCGCCCGCGCGTTAACACGCTCGCTTGCAGCGTGGTTGCGCACTGGCAACGTGACCTACGCTGGCATCGCGTTTGATCACGTCATCGAATGTTTTCGCAACCAACTGTTTGCAGGTTACAAAACCAGCGAAGGTATCGACCCTGATTTGTACGCGCAATTCGCGTTGGCCGAGCGTGCAGCTGCCGCGTTGGGTTTGGTGGTGTGGCCGATGATCGACTTCGAAGCCGACGATGCGCTGGCCACAATGGCGGCCCGCTGCGCCGCCGACACTCGGGTAACCACAGTTTTTGCGACATCGCCTGACAAGGATTTAGCCCAATGCGTAGTCGGCGATCGCATTCAGGCGTTTGATCGCCATCGCGAGATAGCTCTCGATGATGCCGGCGTGCGTGCGAAATTTGGCGTCGGCCCAGCTTCGATTCCCGACTACCTGGCCTTAGTTGGCGACACCGCCGATGGCATCCCGGGCCTGCCCGGCTGGGGCGCCAAATCCGCTGCGACGGTATTGGCTCACTATGAGAACCTTGATCGAATTCCCGATCAAGCCACCGATTGGGCGGTCAAAGTCCGAGGCGCGGATAAGCTCGCGGCAGCCCTGCGTAGCCAACGCGCGGACGCTGTTTTGTATCGCACGCTTGCAACCCTGCGATACGACTGCCTGTTGCCTCAGACCGTCGATGACCTACATTGGCGCGGTACTGATCCGGCATTGCTCGGCCCATTGTGCGCGGAGCTCGGCATCGACGCTGCGACGCTGCGCTTGCCAAGTAAATAGCCTAGGTCGAAACATCCCATCGGTGGTTGCGTCACGCTTGATTTTCCGGCACACCGCACGCGCATGGCCGCAGCAGATTCAATAGGCGTACCACCTGCGCCGCCCTCGGCCGCACCGTCGGTGCGCGCGTTATTGGCGTTGGCTGGGCCAATGATTATCGCGCGCGCCACCCAAGCGGTGGATGGCTTTGCCGACACCTATCAAGTGCATCATCTCGGCACCGATGCCATTGTTGCAACCGGCACCGGCGCGCTCAATTGTTA
>JAYWHS010000796.1:0-9244 GCA_043777635.1 Kofleriaceae bacterium
GCGTTCGCCTTGCGCGACTTAGATGTTGATTCCGTACCGGTCAATTTTCTTGATGCTCGGCCTGGCACGCCACTCGAAGGTCGACCATTGGTCGAAGCCGGCTATGCCTTGCGCGCGCTGTGCATGTTTCGCTTTGTCCACCCACGCACCGACTTGCGGGTCGCTGGCGGCCGGGAACTAACCCTGCGCTCGTTACAGGCGATGGCTTTGTATCCGGCCAATTCGCTGTTCACCCAAGGTTACCTCACCACCGGCGGTGCCACCGTGAGCGAAGATCATCAAATGATTCTCGACGCTGGCTTTGAACTTGAGCTGGCATCCGGTGAAACCGTGCCGGCTGATCCAGCGGCTATGGCAAATGTGCCGTTGCCACGCACGCCACCGCTAGCGCAGATCACGCGCCGCGCGTAGGCGCGGTGCGTCGTCATTGCCAAGGCAGCAATTGCGCTCGCCGCTAAGCGCGCTACAATCGTCGTCATGTCGCGCATCTACAGCAAACCCTCCGACGACGAGTTGCGTACGCGTTTGTCGCCGATGGAGTACCAAGTCACGCGCATGGATGGCACCGAGCCGCCATTTCGCAATCGCTTTTTTGATCATCACGAGCCGGGCTTGTTTGTGTGCATCGCCACCGGTGAACCATTGTTTGCTTCGGCTGACAAATTTGAGTCAGGCACCGGATGGCCAAGCTTTACCCGGCCGATCAATCCAAGCTACGTGGTTGAGCACACCGATGTCTCGCATGGCATGCGCCGCACGGAAGTTCGATCGAAGACCGGGGATTGTCACCTCGGCCACGTATTTCCCGACGGGCCGCGGCCGACCGGGTTGCGCTATTGTATCAACTCAGCTGCGCTACGATTTGTGCCGTTAGCAGAGTTGGCTGCACTTGGTTACGGCGAATATGCAGCGCGTTGCGGTGGTTCGGTGCTGGCGCCCGCGCTCGACAATGCCTGCGCCGTCCCTGTGCCAGGGGCCAGTGCGGTCGGCGAACAAGGCAATTGTGAAACTACGCTCGAAACCGCGATCCTCGCCGGTGGCTGTTTTTGGGGCATGCAAGATTTGTTACGCAACATTGATGGTGTGTTGGAATCCGAGGTCGGTTACGTCGGCGGTAGTACGCCCAATCCCAACTATACTGCGGTGAAGTCGGGTCGCTCGGGTCATGCCGAAGCCGTCCGTGTTGTGTTTGATCCGGCGCGCCTCAGCTTTGCGGATCTGCTGGAACACTGGTTCTTTCGCATGCACGATCCGACCACGCTCAATCAACAAGGCAACGATGTTGGTACCCAATATCGCTCGGCAATCTTCACGACCAGTCCGACGCAGGGCGATGTTGCGGCGCACGTCATCCAACGGGTCAACCGCAGTGGCCGTTGGCCGACCCCAGTGGTAACGACGGTGATACCGGCCACCGCGTTCACCGCTGGTGAGGATTACCATCAAGATTATCTGGTGAAAAACCCTGGTGGCTACTCGTGCCATTGGATGCGGGCGTGAGTTACTGGTTCGTGTGATTCGCTACGGTCGGTAACTACAGTTCTGGCACTGCTACCGCAACGTGGGCGGCGTCATGGGCATCGACAAATTCCGTGACTTGTTCGATCGCTAATTTAATCGCATCGGCTATGGCCGTTGATCGTGGGTCAGCTTTGGCCATGATGCGCAGGCCAAGGTAAATCGCTACCAACAGGCGGGCTTTGCGTCGAGCTTGATCCATCGCGCTGCTGCCTTCAACTAAAGACCGTGCCAGTTGCGCTGCGAACAAGTCTTCGATCGCAACTTGGTAGGCTGCGGCAAGATCTGCGATGTCGACATCGGATGCCGCGAGTTCAACTGCCGTGTTCAAGACCAGACAGCCGCGGCGCTTGTGGGCGTCGGGTTCCGCGAGAAAACTTTCGAACAGCGCGGTAAAACCGGTGGTTACGGTCGGCCGTGCTGCAAAATAACCGGCAAATGTCGCGAGTTGCTGGTCGCGGTAGCGCACCAAGGCCAAGCCCAACAACGCGCGTTTATCGCCAAACGCGTTGTAAAAACTTTGCCGGCCAATGCCGATGGCTGACAAAACGTCGTCGACCGACAGCGCGTGATAACCGCGCAACCAAAAGGCAGTTGCAGCTTTCGCTACCACGTCGTCGGCGACAAATTCACGCGGCCGGGCCACATGCAGGCTCGGTTATGGTGTCGGCGGGCAAAGCTCAGGTTTGCCACTCGAAAACGTCATGCTCGGTACAGTAAAACTGCAGCCGTTTGGATCGATCGTCGGGTTTTGAATCGATGTGACGGCCTGAAACGTTGCCGCAGTCAGCGTGCCGCTGGCACCCTGAGCGCACGCCTTGGTGAATGTCAGCTTGCCCGCCGTGGCGTAGAACGAAGCCGCCGGCGTAAAGGTCGACAAATTGAGCTTGTAGCCCAGCGCAAAGAATGGCGGCGTGCCTGGGTTGGTGCCCGACAGCGTGTATTCGTTGTTCAACAAGGTAGTGGTGCTATAACCAACGACTGAAATGTTGATATTGCTGCCGTCGGAAAACGGTGAGGCTGCAGCGTAAACACCTGGGCTATTGGGATCGGTGAGCACCCTGTCGTTCCCGGTGGCGGCTACCGCTGCCGGAGCAAAAGCAGCAGGACATGCACAAGCGCTTGCAGTACACACTTTGCCGCTAGTGCAGGTGGTGCCGCAGCCCCCGCAGTTGTCGGGATCCGACGTGGTGTCGATGCACGAACCGGCGCAAGCCGTGAGCGGCGCGCACGTAAGCGCGTCTGGCGCTGCGTCAACTGCGGCATCGAGTAGAATAATCTGCGCGTCAACACTGGATTTACTGTCACTGCATGCAGCGAACGCACTGCAACCGAGTAGTAGACTTGCGGCACCGATAGTTGTTTGTCGTAGACTCATTTTGGTTGTCCTGTCGTCGCTGTCAAAGTTAGGTACATCGTCACGTCAATGCGTCGAAGATCGGCTTATTCTTCGAAACGACCTTTGACTTGGGTCGCGCCGTTTTTGACGATGCTGTTGTAGTAGTCTTTTTGCGTGGACTTGCCATCGGCAATTGCCTTGTCGGCTTTGGCGAGTTCTTCTTGAACCAAACGATCCAATGCTTCAAACGGCACAGCGCCGTTCAAGAACCGACCGTTGACGAAAAACGCTGGCGTGCCGTTGACGCCAAGTGGGCTAAGCGCATCGCGGCTCGACGCCAACCAGCTCTTGCATTCTGGGCTGGCGATGTCGGTGTCGTATTTCGCCATGTTGAGTTGCAGCGTGACGGCCAAGGCTTTGACAGCCTCTGCGGTTGCGGCAGCTTCTTGAATATTCGGGCGGCCGCCTTCCATTTTGAAGATGCTGGTCCACAACGCTGAATTCATCGCTGCGTATTTGCCTTGTTTTGCTGCTGCGCATGCTGCCATTGCCGAAGGCACCGCCGTAGCGCCGTGAATCAAAACGTATTTCGCGACGACGCGAACATCTTTTGGATATTTGGCAACGATTTGGTCAACCGTTGGTTTGACCATCGCGCAGTACGGGCATTTGTATTCAAAGGCTTCGATGATCGTAACTTTGGCATCGGCTGGGCCTTCGAACGGATCGACCGGATCAACTTTCACCGAGAAGGTGGTGGATGGATCTGGTTCGTTTGGGGGCAAGGCTTGCTCAAGCACTTGAATGACTTTGTCGAGGCGGCGTTCGACGCGGGCCAAACGACCTTCGACATCTTTTGGCAGCTCTTTGGCTGGCGCGGTCGGTGCTTTTTCGGCGGTCGCTGATTTCGCCGTGGGAGTTTGGAACTTGGTGTCGGCTTGCTTACAGCTAGCCGTAACAGCAACCGCGAGCAAAAGGGAAAAGGAGACAGAAGATACTTTCATGCCGGGGATAGTAGTCGTCCCCCGCGAATGTGCAAGGACACTTTGCGTACCAAGGTTTTTTTTGGCATGAACTTCGCGTCCGGGAATACCGCTTAGGTACTAGCGGTTTACCGTGTTTTTTCGTCCGAATTCGGTGACTCGCCACAACCCTCGGGCTAGGTTCGCAGACATGAAACCGCAGGGCACCTGGTCGCAACGTTTGGCGCTGCTGCTGCTAACGCTGATGTCGCTGGGCCCTTTGCTGAGCGCAAGCTGCAGCAGCAAATCAGGCAACGCGACAACGCCTTCGCTGATGATTGAAAATAACAGCAAGGCGACGACGTTGCCACCCGCGCCGCCCTTTGCGCGGCCCGGCGAGCGCATGGTGTTCCGCATTGCGTTGCAGCATGTGGAAGTGGCTGCCTTCAACATTGCGGTTGGGGAAGTAGTCGAGCTGGACGGCAAAAAAGCTTTGGTCGTACAAGCTGGGGCACAATCGATTGGCCTGGCGTCCCTGGTTTCTAAAGTCGATGATCAGTTTGCTTCGTGGGTTGATATTAGCAACGGCCGACCCTTGTTGTTTCGCTCGCACGAAGGCGAGGGCAACGGTGGCAGCGATGGGGTCGAAGATGCAGATACCCAATTTTTCAAACGTACGGCAACCCTGGTGCCGGTCGTGATTAAAGGTAAAGCCATTGGCGAAAAATCAGAAACCCAACTGCTGGGCGATGCCGAGCTTTGGGATATGAATTCGTTTTTCCTGGTGTTACGCGGTTGGCAGGGTGATGTCGGCTCCAAAATCACCAGTGATGTCGTGCGCAGTCGGTTTGCCTGGCGCACAAAAATTGAGCTGGTTGGTAAAGACACCCAGGTAACCGCCTTAGGTAAATTTCCAACGCTGCGATTCAACGGGGTGGCTCGCAAGTTGGAACGTGATGGCAAAGAAGTACTAGGCGATGATCGCAATTTCTCCTTGTGGATCACCGATGATGCGGACCGGGTGCCAGTGGTCATTGTGGCCAAAACTGACTATGGTGATGTGCGGATGGAAATTGTTGAGTATGCGCCGGGCAATGGCGCGCGGTTTGCCGACGGTGCGTTGGCCGGTGAGTAGCGGCCAGCGTAATTTCGGTCGAGCAAGGATTTTTGTGACAAGAACGACGCCGGTGCTCGTTGCTGTATCGCTGCTTTTGGGTTGTGAAAATCAACCTGACAAGCGCGCCGCGCCGGTGTCGAGTGAATTTCCAGTTGCCGCCGTCAGTCGCACCCCGGCCGTGCCCGCAGTTGCCACGCCAAACCTGCCAAGCCATGCACTCAGCATCGACTTGGTGGCCAATCGGTTGCGGTTTCATCGTTTTGATCGTGGGCTGATCGTCGATTGGAGCGATGCCGGTTTTCGCAAATACGATCTCACCTACAGTTCGCCGTGGCGGCCAGTTGATGGCGGTGCCAGGATTGCTGGCGGTCAGGCTAACCTGACGGTGCCCTGGGTCGGTGGCGCTGCTCGGTTACGCCTGCGCACCGACGCTGATAAGCCGGTGCGTATTAGTATTGATGGTAAAGCCGCTACGCTGGAACGTGCGGGGCCTCGCGATGCATATTACAACATCGCAGCGCTGGCCGCAGGCGAACATGTGATTCGCTTTACGTCCGAGAAGCGGACGTTGTTTTCTGAATTCGAACTAATGCCGGCAACTAGCGGGGCCGCAAGCTTGTGTGGCGATAGCGCTGCACCGGCAGCTGCAGATCAATTGCCGGTCGCTGCACTACAACAAGTGCTGGTCGAGATTCCGGCCAACGCGACATTGAGTTTTGAACCACGCGGCAGCAGCGGCGCCCACGGTAGCGTTGCAGTAGTGAAGGAAAATCCCGACGGTAGTTTGGCCGCCGAGCTTGAGCTGTGGCAAGGCAAGGTGGGTTCCGCAAACAATCCGGTCCGTATCCCCCTGAGCAGTTTCGCCAACACGTTGGTACGCTTGGCGTTTACCAGCGATGGGTGCGCGATGAGTTGGGGCAAGGTCACCGTCGACATGCCAGTGCCAGCGGCGACACCTGTGGCACCGTTTGAAAATGTGCTGTTGGTGGTGGTGGATACCTTGCGCGCGGATCGCCTGACCTTGTATGGCAAAACTCGCATCGCGACGCCGCGAATGACGCGGGCCGTGGTTGACCATGGGCTGGTGATGCTGCGCAATCAAGCGATGGCACCGTCGTCGCCGCCGTCGCACGCCACCATCCAAACCGGGCAAATCCCGCGCGTTCATGGCGCCGCCGGCGACAAGGGCGAGATTAAACCAAACACGCCAGTGTTGTCCGCGATTGCCCGTGCTGCTGGTTTTTGGACGGGCTATGTTGGCAACAATGATTTCGCCATGTCGCGCTTTCGCAGCGTCGGTAAATGGCATGAATTTCATACCCCATCGCGTGAAAAAGAAGGGATTGATTGTAAGGCCATCGTGCGCCGGACGTTGGCGATGGTCGATACCGCAGTCGCGGCCAAACAACGATTTTTTATCAGCGCGCTGCCGGTGGAACCTCATGCGCCGTATCGGTTTCACAAAGGCATCACCGAGAAATATTTCGCAGGGCCGTTTGATCCGCCGTTTGGGCGCGAAGTTACCGGTGATCATCTCGATAAATTTACGTCGTTGGTGCTGGGCCCACGCAGCATGGAACAATTGCGTGGCTTACATGATGGTGAAGTAGAATATTTCGACGGTTGTTTTGGCGCGCTCCAGGATGGGTTGCAACAACGTGGCGTCGCCGACAAAACTGCAATTGTTTTGACTTCGGATCACGGTGAAGGACTCGGTGAGCGTGGCGGACGGGTCGGGCATGCCTACAGTCTCAATCATGAACTGGTTACGGTGCCCTGGCTGATCGTCGGTTCGCGACTGCGGCCGGCGGTGATGCAGGAAGTTTCGTCGAACGCTGACATTGCGCCTACCGTGCTCGATTTGGTGGGCCTGCCGACGGATTCCCGAATGCAGGGCATGTCAGTGATGTCAGCCTTGCAACGTGGCGGCGCTGCCCTGCCACGCGTAGTTGCCAGTGAGTACGGCAAAGCGCTGGCGTTACGGGCTGGCAATTGGCAGTACCTGGTGGACTACGACGGCACCGCCACGTTGTTTAATATCGTCGACGATCAAGAAGAAAAACATGATCAGTCGAAGCACCACCCGTTGTGGCTACGCTACGCGCGTGAAGCTGCTGGTTTTTATTTGGCGTATCGCGTGCAATGGCGCGCAGCAAGTTGGGGTTCACTTGGTAACTTTGCTGCAAGCAATCCATTGTTGAAGGACGCGCATGGCGGATGACAGCGTGAAATCTGTTGACGCCGAGCTAGCCGAAGCCAAGCGGCAGGCCAAACAACAGCTCGGCATAACCTTTGCGGCCAATGTGCCGCACAACAAAGCCTTGGGCATTGTGTTTGAAGCGTTTGAAGACAACGGCATTGTGTTTCGTTTACCGTATGATCTGAAATTGGTCGGGAATGCTGAAACTGGGGTTTTGCATGGTGGTGTGATTACTGCGTTGCTCGACGGATGTTCCGGCGCTGCGGTGTTTGCGGCGCAGCCGCGCTGGCCGATCGCAACGTTGGATTTGCGGATCGATTATCTGCGCGCTGCAGAACCGGGTCGTGCGGTGCTTGCCTTCGCGACCTGTTACAAACTCACGCGCAATGTCGGCTTCACCCGTGCTGTGGCGTATCACGACACTCGTGATGAACCGATCGCTTCGGCCGTTGGTACTTTTATGTTAGCCACCAAGCGCGGTAATGCAGCAGTGACCCGTGCCACCGCAGGCGTTGCGCCAGCATCGGACGGTGCCGTTGAATCAACCGGTGGCGGTGGCGGTGGCGGTGGCTCACCATCCGAGCCGACGCCGTGAGCGAAAGTATTTTGCAACGGATCGCTGCGGCCAAAGCCCGAGGCGAATTTAGTCATATCACCAACGCTGTGCCTTACGCGCACTTCATGGGGATGTCGCTGCACATCGAAGCTGGCCAACTCACGACGAGCATGGCGTTTGCCCCTCACTTAATCGGCAACCCGGCATTGCCAGCGCTGCATGGCGGCACGCTCGGCGCACTGCTTGAGTCGGCCGCGGTGTTTGAATTGTTGTTTCAGACCGATCTCACGACGTTGCGCGGCTTACCCAAGACCATCACGTTCACCGTTGAATTTCTGCGTTCGGCCGGGCCCTTGCCGACTCAGGCAACTGCATCGATCACGCGGATTGGTCGTCGGGTCGCCAATGTTTCGGCGGTGGCATGGCAAGCCGATCGGGCCAAGCCGGTGGCCACGGCTAATGTTTTGTTGCTGGTGAGCAGCGGTCAGTAAAGGATCCGCTCGATCCGCGCGCGTATCCTTTGGCCGGTTGTGTTAGCGTTTTGCCATGGCCAAACTTCCTGAAAAGAAACTGCGGTTCGACCGTTTAATGCCGATCGTGGCGCTGTTGGTGATCGGTGGCGCTGCGGCATACTATTTTTTGGTCTACGCCAAGTAAGCGCAGGCGCGTGGAGGTCGTGGAGATGCGCCAACGTAACATTACGTAGTGCGTAGCATAACTGCCACCTCCTTATTGCACCGTGATCGGAATCCAATCTGCGTTGACGCCGCCGGTTCGATCGGTAATGACTACATAGATCCACGTATCACCAGCTTGATCAGCCGTAAATTCGGTAGGCTCGGTCTCAGGGGCCGCGGCATCGGGATCAGGCGTCTCCGTTTCAAATGTCGAGAAGGTGCCGATCGGGCTATAGAAATATGCGTCGATCTCCTCGAAGAATGGCGCTTCGCTGGCATCGGGCAATTTGTCGATACTGGTTGGATCAATCGCGACCGTGATCTTGGTTGGCTGACCTTTGACCACAGTGTTACTTGCAACGCCATCAAACCTAACCTCGGCGATCTTGGGGGTCTTGCGAGTTTCTTCATTGCCAATGATCGGCAGGTCGTAACGGGTGACCAGTGTTTGCCCATCCACATCGACCTCCACCAAAATAGGAATTGTGAGTGGGATGCCCTGCGATAATGCGAACTGCCAGGCATTGGCTGGTGCCATGATCCCCGGCGGCGCCGGAAATGCGGCTTCAAGATCATCCGCCGAAACGTTAGTTTGACCAGGACCAAATGTGGTGAGCGCAAAGGCTTCGCTGCCGACACAATCGCGGCCCGGGTCCGAGATAAACTGCCACGGTGCGCACGCACGCCAGCGAACCGCATCGACCGGCCGATCACCTGGTCCAGCTGAACCTGGAAGACCTTGGCGTGGACCGAATTGATCAACGACCAGCACCGTGAGCCGGGCTTGTTTGCCCAGCGCAAGCGACGATGGTTCGCTCAGCACGGCGAGCACGCGCGGTCCTGTGATACGTGAAATCGGCACTTCGACGCTATCG
>JAYWHS010000797.1:0-2714 GCA_043777635.1 Kofleriaceae bacterium
CAGTCCGCCAGTCCGCCAGTCCGCCAGTCCGCCAGTCCGCAAGAGTCCGAAATTTCAAATTCGGCGCTCCAACCTCGGCACTCCAACCTCGACGTTTGACTCGTATTCCGATCTCACCGCTTTCAGCGGTCCAAATCTCGGACTCCGGCCTTGCGGTTCAAAAGTGAAAGGTGCTTGGTCACCAAACACTCTTGTAAGCCGAGTTCTGTTCCCGCAAAAGCAGCGGCATGCATCGAGACGCCGGAATGGCATGCGAGTAAAAGGTGCTTCGTCACCAAACACTCTTGTAAGCCGAGTTCTGTTCCCTTGCGGGGATGATCATTCCTCTAGGCGTACCGTTACCGGCACGCTCAAGCGACCAACCCGGAGTCATTGCGCGAGCCGCGCGACCCCTGTGCGGTCTTGCTTCTGGCGGGGTTTGCCTAGCCTCCTTTGTCACCATCGGAGCGGTGCGCTCTTACCGCACCGTTTCACCCTTACCTGCAAGCAGGCGGTTTGTTTTCTGTTGCACTGTCCTGCGAGTTACCTCGACTGGTCGTTAACCAGCGCCATGCCCTGTGAAGCTCGGACTTTCCTCTCGTGACGGCGAAATGCCGGCACCAGCGATCATCTCGAAGTGATTGGTGACGAAGCAACGGTTAAATACCAGGCACTGGGCAGCGGCGCAAGAGAGGCCGTGCGACGACGACCACTAGGCCAGCGGCATCGCGGCGCCAATGGTTACGGCGCGGTGAATTCGCGTTCAACTTCGGAGGTTTTGCCTTCTTGTACAATGACGAAGGCCTTGATTACCGACTCACCTTTAGAGAACAAAATATCAGCTCGTCCGATCGGCGCGTCGAAGGTATTCGGAGTTACGCCTCGCACTTTGCCATTGATGGACACCTTGGCCCCTGGAGGGTCGGTAACCACCAAAATCCTCCCGGTTTTGACTTTTGGTTTGATGGTTGCGGTTGGATGCGCCGACGTTACCGTTGCAGTACCTGGTGGTGGCGCAGTCACGAGGGCTGGTACCGGAGGCATGGCCGGGTTGGTGTGACTCGCGGCGTCCGCGACCTGCGCGACGATCGTGGGCGGCGTGGCATCGATAGCGGAACTGGGCGCTGCGTCGATCGTTATGACAGCTGGGGTCGAACCCGTTGCCACAACCGCAGCGGCCGGTACTTGCTTGGCCGGCACGGAATCTGCGGTCTGGCCGTTTTGGGCGCTGCGCGTTACTGCAAAAATCACCACGCCGATGAGTAGGGCGGTGATTGCTAGCACGGGGATTAGCCAGCGCCGGGGCTGCGATGCGCCGAGGTCAGCATCGTCCAGCGTACTTGCCGTTGGTGCAGCGGCAACCGCAGTATGGGTAATTGCGTGTGCCAACGCACCCTGGTTCACCGGCGTTGACGCAACGTTCGACGTGTTGTTTGGCGTATGGTTCGGTGCATTGTTAATGGCTCGGCCACGGATCGTCGGTGCGCCCGGCGCAAGCATCGGTGCTTGCGAATTGGCGTGAGCACCTAGTGCGGAGGCCACCGACGGTGCCCGCGCAGCCACCGGCACCGACGACGCGGCGCGCGGACCGCTGGACATCGCGACTACTGGCGCACTGCTGTCGCCATTGGACCGCGAATCTTTGACAGCACGATTGCGTTGGCTAAACCGGACCGGTGCCTCGCTAGGAAACCTCTGCGCTAACAGCGCCACCAGTTCATCGCGGCCAGCTTTGGGCGCGCTGCTGCATTTCATTAAGTCAGCGATCGCGTCTTCGGCGTGGCGGTAGCGGTCGTTGGCAGCGCGCTCCAGCAATTTCATGCAGACGCGTTCAAGATCTTTAGGTACATCGGGGCGCTGGCCGCGCGGCTTGGGAATTTGCGCGAACAACACTTGGGCCAGCGTGGCCCGGGTATCGCCGCCGATGAACAACCGTCGGCCCACCAACATTTCCCACAGCATGATGCCAACGGCAAACAGATCCGAGCGGCCGTCGAGCGCCTCGCCGTTGGCTTGTTCAGGGCTCATGTACGCCGGTTTGCCTTTGATAAATACCGACGCTGTGGCCGAACTAGCTTCGCGTGCTTTGGCGATACCAAAGTCCGAAACCTTGGCAGCACCTTCCCAGGACAACAACACGTTGTGCGGCGACACATCGCGGTGCACCACGCCGCGCATGGCATCGGTGGTGCCTGGCAAATCGTGGGCGTAACCTAAGCCACGCAACATTTCACCGATGATGTGAATCACCGCCGACGCCGGTAGCGGTCCGGTTTGCAGCAGCGCGTCGAGGTCTTTGCCATCAACCAATTCCATCACCAGGAACAAGCGATTTTCATGGTCGCGGTCAAAGTCTAGTACCGAGACGATATTCGGATGCACCAAGCGCGACGAAATTCGCGCTTCGGCAATAAACATTTTGGCGAACTGCGGATTGTCCGAGTAACCCGGCAACACCCGCTTGATCGCCACCGGCCGCGAAAATCCTTCGGCTCCGACAGTGTTGCCAAGAAATACTTCCGCCATACCGCCGCCGCCCAAGCGACCATCGAGGCGGTATTTGTTATGGAAGTTGGACAACGTCAAAATTATAAATCGGAAGTGGCAGGCTTTGCGAGGGTGTTACGGGGTGTATTCGAATGCGCCGATATCGGTGGCTGCGCCCACTGGCCGTGGCCGACCATCAAAGTCGGTCGCTGGCACGCCTGCGGGCACCGTCGTCGGCCCCCGATCGA
>JAYWHS010000798.1:0-2712 GCA_043777635.1 Kofleriaceae bacterium
GAGTGCATCGAGCTGCACATTGAGGTCGCTGTCGTGAGCTACGGCGTTGCGCAGGCTTGGGCTCGCTGCGTTGCCGCAGTTGACCGTCATCGCTTGCACCGCCGCGCGCCGAACCATCGGCCAGGCATCGTTGTTGATTCGATTGGCGAGCACCGCACTGATTTGATCGCGTGCTGAAGCTGCGATCCAAGGTCCGGTCGTGCCCACTGGCGGCCCGCCGGCGCGCAGCACGGCCGCAATGGATAACGCGGCTTGGGCGCGTACGCCCGCATCTTTGTCGTCGAGCAACTGTTGCAGAATGACCATGCCGGTAGGATTGTTGCCAACGTGGCGCGCTAGCACGATGCGCACGGGGGCAACCTTAGCAAAGGCCGGAAGTGCTTGCAGCCCGCGCAATTGCGCTGCATCGCCATAACGCGCCAGCAGCGCAGTTAACCGAGCTTGCACTTCATAGGTTTGGGTGGTGCGCCAAAGTTCAAGTGCTCGTTGGCTGGCATCGCTGCGAGCTGTAGTCGGCGCGGTGGCTAGATTCAGCAGCAGTGCTTGCCAGGCATCGCCGGTGGTATGGCTATTGGACGGGGCGCGCAATTGCGTTACGCTTTGTAGTTCTGCTAGCGAAGCCTGGGCGGCACCCGCAATGATCGCATGCCGGGTTGCAAATGAACCTTGGCCCAAAAGTGCGACCAGGCTGGACGTCCCTAGCGCGCCGAGCTTTGCCAGTTGCATGATGGCTGCGCGCCGTGTGTCATCGGCTGCGTTGGCTGAGCTTGCAATCGCAAGTAGCTCGACGTGTGCGCCACGCGTTGTCAACGCTGCGAGCCCTTCGGTCAGATCCGGGCCGGTAATTTCGCCAGCAATAATTGCAGCTACCGATTGTTGGGCTGCGCCCTGAGGATCAATCTGTCCAAGTGCGGCCAGCAACCGTTGCCGGTGGCGCGGCTCGGTCGCGGTTTGTAAGCGTGCGCGCAGTGCGGTCGTGCCGGCAACGCCGCGTGCGGTCAGTATTCGCAGCGCTTGGCTACGATTTTGATCGTCGACGATGGCGGTGACTAACGCAGTATCAATCGTTCCGGTTTGCTCGCTGGCCGCAACAATGGCTAGTTCACTGATGCCGGCGTGAAGGTCATCGATAAACAACGAAACGCAATCAGCGCCATCCAGTAGCGGGGTAGTCCAGGTGTGTAGCCCGGGCGGCGCCGCTGGGATTGTAAGTGCAAACGTCCCGCTCGGCGTGGTGACCAATAGCCGGCTGGTTTTTTTGTCGTGATGGAGTAGCTGCACGGCGAGCTGGCTGGCCGTGGTGTTTGGCCACTGGGCCCGCGCGGTGACGAAGCCACCTCTCGCTGCGACGAGTGCAACGGCTGCGCCTTGCGGCCAGACTGTCGTCGGGTTGTGGTCGCTTAGCTCGGTGGGCAGCGCGAGAAATCGGGCGTCGCTTGCGTCGCTGCGAAATGACTCAGCGCGCATGTCAAAAATTGCACGTTGCGGCAGCTCGGTCGCAGCGTTGGCGGTAACCGTATGGGTTGGTGCTGGCAAGTCGACACCTGGGGCCGGCACAAACGCGTTGCGGGTGTCATCCCAACGCGTTGCAAATAGGCGAGCTGGGATGCCATCGCAGCGTTTCACATCGGCGCGGCTTTGAAATCGAACAATCCCTTGTGGCAACACGTCGAGCGCCTGCACCAATTCGCCGTCTTCATCAAGCGCGCCGATTTGGGTCTGCGTGACCAAGCGCAACTGACCGCGTTGCACGCGTAATACCCATGCTTGGCTGGGCGTTGCGACTTCGATCAATGGGTCGCCGTTGCTGACGACCGCGTGGGCTTGGGCGTCGGCCGTTACGTTGGCATCGGTCCAGCGCAGGACACCGCGGGCGGTTCGCACTAGCACGGCACCACGTTCGACCATGACCGTATCGGGCAGGGTGTCGCCATCAAGATCGATGGGCGGCGCATGGGCCCCGCTTCGAGCGTTCGCTCGTTCGCTCCATTTCTGGGCCCAGCCGTCGGAGGCCGCGCTTTGCACTGCAAGGGAAAGTGCAAATCCGAACAATAGCGTTGATTTCACATCACTACCGTATCGCATCCTGCCGCTGTGGCCTGCCCAAGCCGCGATATTTCCGGTAGAAACCCAGCGTGCTTCGGCCTTGTGACTACACCTTTGATTTGCCACCGGAACTCATTGCCCAAACCCCGGCGGTGGAGCGCGACGGTTCGCGCTTGCTCGATGCACGTGGCTCTTTACACGACGGCGGGTTCGCCGATGTTGTGGAGTTGTTACCGCCCAACGCTGTGTTGGTGGTCAACGATACCCGGGTGTTGGCAGCGCGGGTTTTTGGTACCAAAGATAGCGGCGGCGCAGTTGAGTTGCTGTTTTTAGAACCCGCCGCCGAGGTCGCAGCGCCAGCGGGCACGTCAGCGTGGCGTTGTTTGGCAAAAGCCCGGCGCGCGCTGCGGGCTGGGCAGATTGTGCGGGTCGGTGAGTACGCGGTGGCATTACTTACCGATCGTGCACCTGATGGTACCTTGGTCGTCGCGGCACCAGGTGATGGCTTCGGTTTCTTCGAAGCTGTCGGCCGGCTGCCACTGCCACCGTATATCGTGCGCGATCGCAGCGTTCCGCAAACGGCGGTCGATGAAGAGCGTTATCAAACTATGTTTGCTGCAGCGCCCGGCGCCATCGCGGCACCAACGGCGGGGTTGCACATGACCC
>JAYWHS010000799.1:0-9203 GCA_043777635.1 Kofleriaceae bacterium
GTGTATGCCGGCGCCGGCATCGACTTGCAGTATGGCAAAACCGCCGTCAATGCAAATTTGCGGGGCAGTGTGCGTAGCAGTGATGGTGCAACCGAGTTAGCGCAAGCCGAGATCAAACTCGACGGCAGCAACACGCCACATCCCTTGGCCCCGCGCGGGTTAGTGGGTGTGCAGTTGAACTTGTGGCGATTAAAAATCTACGTCCAAGGTTCGGTCAACGCAATTCCTGCCGCGAGTGTGGGCGCGGGCATCCGGTTCGTATTGTAGCCGAGGCGGTGGCTGGTGCCTGCTAACTTGCCTGCGCCCAAGCCGGCAACGGCGCGGTGAAGGTGTGTAGTTTTTCGTCGAGCGGGTGGCGAAACTCAATCTGGTGGGCGTGTAAACATAACGGTGCATCGTCTATGCTCCCCGTCTGCGTTTCGCCGTGTAGGTGATTTGGCAAGTACGCTTGATCGCCGACGATGGGCAAGCCGAGCTGCCACAGGTGTACGCGAATTTGGTTGGTGCGTCCGGTTAACGGACGAGCCTCAATTAAGGCAGTGCCATCGGGCAAGCGGGCCAGCACGGTAAATTCGGTGCGCGCTGCCAGCCCGTCGACCGGGTCGATGGTGCGCGAGCCGGCAACTCCGGCCTCGGCACTGATCGGCGCATCGCAGGCAAAGACGTCGTTTGCAGGATGGCCTTGGACTCGCGCCACGTAACGTTTGCGTACCAAGCCGCGATCGAATTGCTCTTGCACGATGTGGGCTGCGTGTTTGGTTTTGGCCAGGATGGCAACGCCCGTGGTATTGCCATCGAGGCGATGGCACAGGCGAGGTCGCTCGGGTGCATAGACCTCACCGACGATAAACGTCAACGTGTTGCGATTGAATCGGCCGCTGGGGTGCATCGGCAAGGGTGCCGGCTTGTTGACCACAATCAGCGCATCGTCTTCCCAAAGAAATTCGATAGCGGCGTTGACGTCGGGCTCGCAGGTATTGGGCAGCCAATGCAAATAGCGTTCGCCGGCCCGTACCAGGTGGTCGGCGGCAACCGCTTCAAGATTGGTGCGAACAATGCGGCTGTCGCCGAGGGCGTCGAGCCATTGCTGTGCAGGCACATGATCGAACATCGTGGTCAACACCGTGGCGATCGGTTGCCGATCGTACGCAAGGCTAATCTTGATCGGTCGATAGTTGTCGTATGGGCCTTTACCGGGTAGTGGCGAAATCACGTTGCGCAAGGCGTGTTGACGCTTCGCCAGCACATCGACAACGGTGGCGGCACGTTGCACTTGGCACGCCCGACAGCGCGGCGCCGCATCGCTCGCTGCCGTGCCATCATGGCTTTCAATCACGGGCGCTTGACAGCTAACGCAGCGCGCACATTGGGCAGGCGCGAGCGCCGGGTCGAGCCCCACTCGTTGGTCAAACACAAAACAATCACCGTCATAGTGGGCGTTGCCGCACTGTTCGAAGTATTTCAAGATGCCGCCGTCGAGCTGATACACATTGGTAAAGCCCTGGTCGATCAAAAACGGTGCGGCCTTTTCGCAGCGAATCCCACCGGTGCAAAATGACACGATCAACTGATCTTTCATCGTTGCGGGCAAGCTGCTGACCGCATCGGGGAACTGTCGAAAGTGGTCAACGCCAATGGCGTGAGCGTTGCGAAACGTCCCAAGTTTCACTTCGTAGTCGTTGCGGGTATCAAGCAATACAACCTCGCGTCCTTCATCGAGCCAGGCTTTGAGTTGGGCCGGCGCGATACGCGGTGCCGGGCGGCCAATGGGGTCGATGGTGGTGATGCCGAACGCGATGATTTCCTTTTTTACTTTGACCAGCATGCGGCGAAACGGCTGGGCTGCACTTAGGCTGAACTTAACGTTGAGGTCCTGTAACCCGGCAATCGTCCGTAATTCGGACAACAAGCCATCCACCGCGGCGCGCTCCCCCGCAACAAACAGATTGACGCCTTCGGTACTGATCAAAATGGTGCCGCGCAGTTGCGCCGTACGGCAATATGCTTGTAATCGCGACCGCAACGCCCCCAAGTCCGCTAGGTTGGCAAAGTGGTAGGCTGCGGCATTGGTCACTAACAGCGGGGTATCCAGGCTTGGTGATTGGGAAACTTCGGTGGCGTTCATGGGGCGGCCCCTCCATACCCTAGGTCGGTCAAGCTGAGAAGTGGCGTGTTGCGGCCGACCCAGCTTACTATATGACCGTGACCGATGATGACGACGTAACTCGGGCCCAGCCGCCCGCATCCGATGTGACCGTGCGCGATCGACCCACGTCGGCCCCGACGCAGGCGTCGGCAGGGCGTCCCATTACCCGTTCCCGCCGTCCTAGTCTTGCTGCGCAACGCTATCGAATTGGCATGCCGTTGGGGCGAGGTGGCATGGGCGAAGTATTGGTGGCCTATGACGAGCGAATCGGTCGTGAAGTAGCGCTTAAACGGATGCTTGAGGCGGAGCCGCACGGCGATGATTTGACGCGGTTCGTACGCGAAGCCAAGGTTCAAGGCCGGCTTGATCACCCGGCGGTGGTGCCGGTCTATGACCTCGCCAATGATGACGATGGTCGACCATATTTCGTCATGAAGCGGCTACGCGGTAAACCCTTGAGCTTTTTGCTGTCCAAGCCAACCGAGGATATCGCAGCGCTGCGCCGACGGTTGTGGCGGGCGTTTGTCGACATCTGCATGGCGATTGAATTCGCCCATCAGAAGTCGGTGATTCACCGCGACCTCAAGCCAGCGAATATTATGCTGGGTGACTTTGGTGAAGCCTATGTACTTGATTGGGGCGTAGCACGCACCATCGCAGTCGAAGGCCAGACGCATCCACTTGCCGGCGGTGCCGATGCTGACGAAGAAATCGACGGTGAAGAAACCTTGCTCGGTACTGTACTCGGCACGCCTGGCTACATGGCACCGGAACAAGTTAGTGGCGAACGGGTTGGACCGGCTGCCGATATCTACTCGTTGGGTTGTATCTTGTACGAAATTTCGACCGGGCAGCGGCTCCATCCCAACGCGGCCAACGGTGAAGTGGCCGGGTTGTTTATGGGCGTCGATGCGCGGCCGTCGCGCTTGGAACCTGATTCGCCGCCCGAACTCGATGCAATTTGCCAGCGCGCCACCGCTGTGGAGCCGTCGCAACGCTTTGCAAGTGCGCGTGACCTTGCGAACGCAGTACAGCGATTTCTCGACGGTGAACGCGATGTCAATGTGCGTGCCACGCTGGCTGCCGAGCATGTTCTGGAAGCCCGCACGGCGTTGGAGTCAGGCGTTGGTGGCCAAGCACGGCGCGATGCGATGCGTGCGGCCGGCCGAGCGCTCGCGCTTGATCCGCTGTCGCGTGATGCTGCCGAACTGGTTGCGCAATTGGTACTTACGCCGCCGCGTGAAACTCCGCCTGAAGTCAAAGCTCGCATTGCCGCCCTCGACGATGAACACGCGCGGACTCAAGGGCGGCGTCAAGCGTGGTCGCTCAGTTTGTACTGCTTTTTTATCCCGTTCATGTTGTGGACTGGCGTGCGCGCCTGGCCGATCGTGGTCGCCTTGGCACCGTTGGCGGTGCTTACGGCGGTGCATATTTGGTGGATCACGCGCAAGCCTGGCTTAACCCTGTCGTCGCTGTATGTAAATGTTGCGCTCAATGCTTTGCTCATCGCGTTGATCGTGCGCGTCAGTAGCCCGTTCTGTTTTGCACCGACGTTGGTGGCGATCACGCTGATGGCGTACATGGCGCATCCTCGATTTGGACGAGCCTCAGTAGTCGCGGCATTGTTGTCGTGTGGGGTGCTGGTGCCGTGGCTGCTCGAAGAAATCGGGGTGCTGTCGCCGACCTATCGCTTTGTCAATGGTGGTCTTGAACTGCAATCGTCGGCATTGAATTTTTCAGCGCTGCCGATGCAAGTGGCATCGCTGGGTGCGCTTGGTTCGGCCTGCATCGTGGTCATCGCCCTGTCGCGCAATATTGCGGCCCGACAACGTCACGCAGCGGAGCGTTTGGAGACCGCAGCGTGGCAGATCCGCGATTTGGTCCCGGGCTTGCCGCAACCACATGATGCCGCTGTGCGCCGCAAAAAATAATCTACGGCGACTGTAAGATTGACGTCGTGGGCTCGTTGCTAGGTACACCCTACCTAGGAGCGCTTATGAAATCAGTCCCACGTAATTCAATGGCCGCCGTCTACACTGCGGTTCTACTTTTGACCGCCAGCGTCGGAGTTGGCGCTACCGGTTGCGGTGCCAGCCGCATGCAATCGGCGCGTATGTCAGCTGCCCCAGTGGCGCAAATGGCGGAGGCGCCGGCACCGTTGCAGCGTTCGGTGTTTGACAAAGATCCCCACGGCCAACTTACCGAGGACCAAATCCAAAGCATTTTGGCGGCTCCGATTGAGTTGATTTTGCCGGCTCGTGTCGGTGTACTGCCAGTCCTCACCGCAAGCGACTGGCGCGGGCCGAGTCCGGATTTCGGACGCTCGGCCATCGGCGTTACGCCCTTGGTTAATGGCTTGCGCAAGACCACGTCGTTTTCGCTGGTGACCCAAATGATGCCGATTCCATCGGGTGCGTTGGGTATGGAAGCCTTGCGTGAAACCGCGAGTCGCTATCGGCTGCGCTATTTGATTCTATATCGCGAGGTCATCGCACCTAAAACTCGGCTCAATGGCTGGGCCTTTGGCTATGCCACCGGCCTTGGTGCGCTGTTTTTACCGGGGCGGTCGTATTCGGCGCAGGGGTACATCGAAGCGAGCATGTTCGATGTCAAAACTGGCATCCTGTTGTTCACCACGCGCCGCTCAATCGTGGCGTCGCACGACGACAATGAATGGCATGAAGCAGACAAACTCGGTGCCTTAGTCCACGCTGCGATTACCAAATTTGCACCGGACTTGAGCGCCGATGTGCTGACCGATCTAGCGCAATATAAGCGTGCGACCGAAGCGGAAGCCGTACACCGCGCGACGCTGCAAGTGTCAGCAAGCACCACCATACGTGAGCCGGCACCGCTGGGCGGCGCCTTAGAAATGACCAGCCGCGCCAACTGAAAAACTAGTCGAGCTTGCGCCGATGGTCGGTTGCCACGAGGCTGGGGCCTTTTTGGTTTTTTTACCAAACGCCGCGTAGTCAATCACTAGCGTTGTCACGATTCCGATGCCGCCGCCGATCAGCATGCCCGGAAACGAACCGGTGCTGGAGCTACCGCCTACGCAGTCGATGCAATTTGGGTTGAAACCTTTCGGCCCGACTGCATACCCAATCAGCATGCCGGCTAGCGGCAGCGTTACCCGCAACCCGGCGCTCTTGAGCGCACTTGCCCCATTGTTGTGGGCCAGGTGCACCGCCGGTGCCGCCAGTAGTAGACCCAGCGTGCCCAACGTCAGCAGACTTTCGGATTCCGCTTCGGCTCCGACGTGCAGTGTCAGCAACGACAAAATATCTGCAGCCAATAGCTCCATGCCGTACTTGATTTCGATGGTGGCCGGGGCGGACGGCGCCATCACCAAAGGCTTTGGGCGAAATTCACCGGGTGCCTGCGCCAACACCACAGATGGCACTGCGAGCGCACTGGCGATGGTTGCGGTAGTCAGTGTTCGATATCGATTGGGCATCGGCCGGTACCAAGTGCAGCTTGAGTGCCAGTCGATATCCCGTAAATTCAGACGGTTACCTGGCAGGTAATGGTGCAGCTGCGGCTATTCATGACAGCAATGTCATAACCCCATGCTGCTTTGACCGCCGCGAGTTTGTTACCTTGGTGACTATGTTGCGGCAAATGTTGTTGTGCACTGGCCTGAGCGCGCTGGCTTTTTTGGGCTGCGCCGAACCTGAAGAACTCAGCACCACAATGCAGGCCGCAACCGTCAAATCATATGAAACCACGTCGTGCTCAACCGCCGTGGTGTTGGGCTTGTCCCTGCAAATTGCCGACGAAGTAAATTGTATGATGCCCGGCCAATTGGCACGCTTTGAGCCAACCGCGACGATACTTTTTTCGAGCGCGGCGGTGCTGCCGTACCTTGATCCTGAAGCCCAAATCGCGCTGACCAAAGCGGCGCTAGGCACCACTATTCGGATCAACAGTGCCTTTCGCACCGTCGCACAACAGTATTTGTTGCGACGCTGGAAAGACCTTGGTCGGTGCGGCATTACCGCAGCCGCACTACCTGGCCGGTCCAATCACGAAAGTGGTCGCGCGATCGATGTGAGCAACTATACGGCAGTCGGTAGCCGCTTGCGCAGCAATGGCTGGGACGACAACGTCGCAGGCGATGAAGTACATTTTGAACACCTCAGTTCGCCCGATATTCGCGGTGCCGACGTGCAGGCTTTTCAACGGTTGTGGAATCGCAATTATCCAACCGACCTGATTGCCGAGGATGGTGACTACGGGCCGGCGACCGAAAGCCGGCTGGCAAAATCACCAGGCGAAGGTTTTGCAATTGGTGCAATGTGCGGCACGCCGACGCCACCGCCGACCGGTACATTTCCTGATGACGTAACCGACGACGAAGGCGGCGACACCGGTTCATCTGACGGCGGTTGTGGTTGCCGCAGCAGTGACGGTCGTGGCGGCCTGCTCTCTGCGGTGAGCCTGGTGATGTTGGTGGGTTGGATGGTGCTGCGTCGCCGCCAGCCGTGCTAACCGCTCGATCGCTGCCGGGTTGCTCGGTTGACTTACAGCAACACGCCACCGGTGGCAGGTGGCGATGAACCACTGGCTGGTACTTCAGGTGAGATTGGCGCTGCACTGCCGCTTGCAGGCACCGTCGAGGTTGTGGGTGTTTCGGTCGGTGCTGGGCCGAGCCCGCTGGTCGACGGGCTCAGGCTGGTGACCCCATTGGGGCCTGCCCTCAACAGCTCAACCAATCGCCGGACGTGCACCGCCCACTCGGCGGCGTCGGTGGCGTGGCGCGGGCGTTTTTTGGCGGCTGCGTCGAACTGGGTGGCCGCTTCGAGCAGTGCGTCCGAGGACGCTTTGAGGCGGGCCGCAGCGCGCCAGTATTCGACATCGCCGACCAAGCGGTCGACTTCTTTGCGCGCATCACGCCGCGTTGCAACCCGCGTCAATAACAAGGCTTGCTCTAACTGTTTGCTCGCCAGCTCCACATCGGCAACAGCGCGGGTAGTCAGTCTGGCGGTGGCTTGTTCCATTAACGCGGTGAGATACCAATCTTCGAGTTCGGTGCGGTTGGTGGTTGTGCGCGCGGTGCACTCGGTGTCTTTGGGGATCGCAATCGCCGCAAACTCCGGCGCGTCCAGTGTGCTTTCGCCCCATGGTGGAAAACTGCGGCCGCTAGTAGCGACGATGCGGTCCGGCTCACAGTGAATTGCTAAGCGCTGCGCATTGAAGTGGCCGAGCACCACGGCAAGCGCAAGCGCAATCGCAACCAGTGTAGCGGCGGCTGCCAACACTACGGGCCGTCGCGACCGAGGCTGGCCAGGTTGCTCAGGGTCGTCGTCGGTGTGTGGGTTCGCTGCGTCGCTGCTCGGCTTGGCTTTGCGTTTTGATGAGCGTGGTGGCGCTACGCTCGGCGCCGTGCGCTTGCCTGACACGGCAGGCGGTCCGTTGGCAATCGCGTGGTCGAGCATGCTTTGGCCACCGGCAGGGAGCGGCGAGTCGCTGCTCAATGAGTTGGGCCAGGGCACCGGCTCATACGATGCCGCGTCGGTGGTGTGCGCTGCCATCACGTCGCCTGGTGCAGCCGGGGCGTTGGTTAGCGTGAAGCCTGAGTCGATCGCTGGTTGCGTGGCGGTAGTTGCCTCAGGTTGCAGCCCTGGCCTCGGATCATTGGCGTCGCTCATCGCCGGTGATTATGCCGTGTCTGCGAACCGAATGCGACTTACTCTGCGATTTGCACACAATTGCGGCCAGCGGCTTTGGCTGCGTACAAGGCTGCGTCGGCGCGCGCGATTAGTTCTTGCATGGTTTCTAGCGGCTCCTTGCGTAGTTCAGCCACGCCAACCGAAACCGTAATGTCGACTTGAACCCCATTGCCAGCGTCGATGGGGCCATCACATGCCCGTTCGCGAATGCGCTCCGCGACCTCGCTGGCGCGTTCAATGCCAGCTTTGGGCAGCAGCACTAAAAATTCTTCGCCGCCGTAACGCACCAACATATCGCCGCCGCGAATCGCATTGCGTAAGCGCCCGGCGATAGCGGCTAACACAACATCGCCAACGCCGTGGCCGTAAGCATCGTTGATGCGTTTGAAATGATCGACATCAACCATGGCGACGGAAATCGATCGGCCTCGCGCCAGCGCCAGGTCGATTTCGGCTGGCATCTTGCTGGCCAAAAACTCACGATTAAAAACTCCGGTGAGCGGATCGGTGACAGCCACTCGATGCAGCCGTACGTTTTCGATGTCGAGTGCAATGGTGGTTGCGATAAAGCTGACCAATTCGAGATCACTTTGTTGAAACGCATTTGCGTGATCACTGGTTGCTGTGACTACCCCTACACGTTCGCCGCGCGCGATCAACGGCACACAGATCAGCGACGCAATCTGGGTCCGATTGCCAGGCAATTGCACAAACCGTGGATCCGCCGCAGCGTCGGGCAGCAATACCGCATCGCCATGCTCGGCGACCCAGCCTGCAATACCTTCACCCATCGCGAAGGTCAGCGATTGAATGCGCTCGGCGCGCAGCCCGTACGCGGCCTTTGCTAATAACCGTTCGCGGGATGCATCAAGCAGCATGACTGAGCAGGCCTGGGCATCGATAACCTGACATACCAATTCCGCAATCCGCGTGAGCAACACTCCTGGATCCACGTCGGAACCAACCAGCTTGCCAATCTCAAAAAGCACGGCCGGGAGTTTCTGCAATTGCGCTTGATTCATAGTTTACGGGTTTTTTACAAATCCGATAAACGGCAAGTTGCGGTACTGCTGTGCGATATCCAAGCCATATCCGACGACAAACTTGTTGGGTATGGTGAAGCCAAGATAGTCGATTTTGACGGCGCGCTCGGCGCGTTCGGGTTTATGCAGCAGCGTGCACAACCGGATGCTGGCCGGGCGCCGGGTTGCGAGATTTGCCATCAAGTAGTCGACCGTATGCCCGGTATCGACGATGTCTTCAACCACAATGATGTGCTTGCCTTCCACCGAGCGGGTCAGGTCTTGGGTGATTTGCACAACGCCCGACGAGGTCGATGCGTCGCCGTAGGAGGATATTGCAATAAAATCGAGATACACCGGGAG
>JAYWHS010000800.1:0-2705 GCA_043777635.1 Kofleriaceae bacterium
AAATTTTTGCCAATCCGCTGCCGCGAGAAACCACGGCGCGCCGCGCCTGCCCGCCAACGCGACTCCGTCGAGATACGCGGTGGCTTGCACAATCGTTTCAGCACGTCGAGTGAATGCAATCGACTGCCAGCCCCATCGCAGACCATCGCGAGCGACGGTGATCGAGGCACTGCGAATCAACCAACCGAGTACCGCAACCGCGCCAAGCGCCAGTGGCATGACAGCGTACACCGACTGATCGGCGCGCCCATGATTGCGGGCAACCATGGCCCAGGTCGCAGCGCCACAGCCGACGCAAATAAAAACCGTAGCGCGAGCCAACCGTCGAGCAGCTGGTGGCGAGGTGAAGCGCTGCAACGCCGCACCGACCAAACCGATACCGGGTGGTAGATCGATCGCGCTCATGGTATCCGCCAGCTGCGAGCCAACCAGGTCTCAGTTTTTGCTGCCACGGTAAGCGGCGTAACCAACCAGCTGCCGCGTTGCTGCACCGCCCCCACGGTCGCATTAGGGCCAAGCCAGAACCCAAGTTGGCTGGCCAACATCGGTCGACGTTCCCAACAATGAATGGTAATCGGGGCATCGCGCAGATTATGAATAACAATTTTATGACTCTGCGCGGTGCCGTCTTGCACTGCATACGCTTTGCTGCGATGGCTAGCGACGACATCGGTTAGCGGTGCAAGCATTACTGTGTTGCGACCAAGATTTCCCGGAGGCAGCGCTTGTAGTTGGCCGTTTGGCAAACGCAACAGCACGGCTTGACCCAATGGCAGCGGGGGTTGTTGTGGCTCAATCTCGAGTTCCTCCATCGCCGGCAACTGCTGCGACAGGCTTTCATCACCCTCATCACGCAGCACGATGTGGCGCTGCACTGCAACCTCGCGGTGTTGGTCAAGTACAGCCGTGGCACCGTCAAACACCACCTGCTGGTGCGTCAGCGCCAACCCACTGCGCTGGCCGTGGTCCCATTGCCAAATTGTAACGTTGCCAATCTGGGCTTGTGCTCCGTCGCGCCACAGCCGGGTCGCAAGCGTGAACCGAGTGCGCAGGCGCAACGTGTTGGCGACAAGCTCAAGTACGTGCGTTACGCTCAAAGGCAAGGTAACCCGGGCGCGAATCGTCACGCGCTGCACGCCCTGCCCGCTTGGCCAGAGGCAATGCACCGCAGCTTTCGCTGTGAACGGCAACCGCAACTCCGACGGTTGTGTGTCATTTTCAAAAGCACCACTCGCATCACGGGTACATACCAACCGCGCACCGTCGGCGGTTTCAACCATCGGCACCGAGTCGATCGGCGTCCCTAGCGCAAGATAATCGTGATCGCGTAGCACCAACTCGTTGCCTGTTACCTGCACCGATTGTTGCAGCGTGATCTCGGCGGTTGCGGGCTCGGCAGGGCTGGCAGGTTGCCAGTGGATGGCAACTTCAAGCAAAGCGCGCTGCTCAGACGATTGTGTCGGCTGTGACCGCGACCGGCTTAGCGTTGACTGACAAGCCGCCAGCATGAGTAGCGCAAGCCCACACATCGACGGTGTCGCGTTGTGCTGGGTCGCTACATTGTTGCTTGGCATGAACCTGGCTATTCTTGCGCCGCAACCGTATCGGCGGCGGCCTGAGCTGCTTGTTCGGCGGTCAGGGTGCCAGCCAGCACGCCAGCGATGCCTCGCAACAAAGGCACGTAGACTTTGTGGCGCTCAGCCAATTTGAGCAGCGTGCGTGCAGCATGCGCACCTTCAATATCGCGGACGGAGGGGTCGGCGTTGCGCACTGCACTGCCAGCGGCTAACTGTTGCCCGAGGCGATATTCTTGCGATGCGTAGGACCGATCCGAGCGCACCAACAAGTTGCCGAGGCCGGCTAAGCCGGTAAACGTCCGAGCTTCGGCGCCCACGGCCACTCCCAAGCGGGCCATTTCAGCGACCGCGCGCGTGATCATGACGGCACGCGGGCCGGGGCCTACGCCCATGCCGTCGGCTAAGCCCAAGCCAATCGCATAGGCACCTGACAACGCCGAAGCCAGTTCAACACCTGGCAAATCTTTTGAGCCATACATGCGTAGCCCAGGCGGCACGTTGAGCAACCGCCGCGCTTCGCTGACAACTTCGTCGTAATTCGAAGCGACCACCATTGACGCGAACGTGCCATTGGCCATTTCTAATGGCAGCGCGGGCCCAGCCAACACCCCGATCCGCAGACTTGAAATCCCGGCGGCAACAACGTCGCTAACCCGTTCGTTGTCAGGTTCGGCGAGCGCGCCAACCGCGTGCACGACAATATGATTGCCGTCGAGGAACTCGCCAAGCTCACGAGCGCGGGCCCGCACATCGGTGGACGCTACAGCCAGCACGATAAACCGTGCACGAGTGGCCAACTCGGTTGGATCTTGGGTGGCGTACAACGATTCGCCAAGCGTTACATGAGGCAACCGCGAACAAATCCGTCGATCACGAATCGACGCCACCACCGCAGCATCGCGTGACCACAATACAACCGAACGACCGACTCGGGCCAAGGCGGCCGCAAGCCCGGCACCAAAGGGACCGGCACCAACGATTCCAACGGTGTCTGCGCGTGACATTATTCGCCTCCGACGTGGGCCATGCGATTGCTATAGTAATAAAGCAAGTTCAGATCTCCAACCACGAGAAAATCGCCGCGCGCAGTCACGGCGGCTTTGGTGTGATACGTCGACAATCCACGCA
>JAYWHS010000801.1:0-2702 GCA_043777635.1 Kofleriaceae bacterium
GCTTGTGCGCGAAGCGCTGTTGCAAGTCGAAGACCTGGCCGACTACGCGGCGCACGGCGGCGAAGTAACGGTGATCGCCATGGAGGCCGAAGATATCGCGGTGGCGCTGCGTAACACGCCCGACCATACCCGCGAGGATGATCACGCGTGGGCGTACACCGTGGAGAGTTTGCGCAAGGTCGTGGCGTACTGTCGTGAGCGGGAGCGCCAAGATTCGGCGGTCGCGCAAGCACCTGTGGCAGCAGGGCGCGGGTAGTCATGGCAAAAGAAAATCAACATAGGCCGCAACTTTACGCGAGGGCAGGCGATAGGTGGCGAATGAGGGAAATCGCTACATGCAAAAGCGGCAAGGTCAAACGTAGGGGCGGAGCGCGCTTAGGTAATAGACGGAACCAAGAAACGAACTCCGTTAGGTGCGATGTTTGTTACGGTAGGCTGCTGCGAACATGGGCCAAGCAACGTCGACAAGGATGCGAAGTCGCCGTCGGTGGTAAGGTGCAGTCCAAGGAGCTTTCATCATGAAAGAACAAGTAAATCCGAGTGTAGCCAACGCAGCGCCACAAGCCGCCACTGCTACTTCAACCGCCGATGATTTACTCGGTAGCTCCAGCGGTGGATTGGCGTGGCGTCGATTGCTGGCACAGGGTCAGCCAACGGCGGCTGACTTGGCAGAGTTGCTTAAAACGCTGCCGCAGTCGGCATGGACGCCAATTCTTCTTGAGGCTCAACACGACCCGCGCATCGGCAACGGTTTTGTTCAGCAAGCAATTCAATTAGTCGGAGCGCCGGCGAGTGCCCACAGCGGAAAGAATACCAACTCCAACGGAGGCAAGCACGGAGACGATTTGCAGTTTGGTGCGGGTGAACACCAAGATCTTGGCGCTACTGCAACGAATGGAAAGCGCCAAAAAGGAGTGCACTGGGAACCGCCAATGATGACGCCGGTGTTGGATGTCAAAATTGAGGGCGGGGTAAGGGTGACGCTCGCGCCAGGATACGCCATTCCATACGGTGACATCGTGGCGCTAGCTGCCGACCATTTCGAATCGATCGATCAAATGCGCAAGTTTGCCGCCAATAATGGTGGCGGCGAAGGTAGTCGTGCAGAAATTGAATACGCTCGAAAATGGAAACTTGATGCAGATGTTGGTCCTATCGACGCTGCTGCAAAGGTTGCACAGGAAGCGCGCTACTATCGACTTGCTGCAAAAAATCAACGGCACTTTGTAAACCCGAAACAGGGCGATGCAAATGTGCCCGCTTCCGAACGGGTAAAAGCTGCGCCCGATCCAGCGAATGACAAAGTTGAGCAAGGCACAGGCTTTCATGTGCCTCCGGACCTACCGAGCGCGATCGATGGGTATCGCTATTACCATTTGCGTGCGCTGGCTACCGCTGTTCGCGCGGGAGCGAGCAAAGCAGATCTCAATGATGCGTACGCCGAAGAGGCGTTTGGTGATCACTTTCTGACGGATAGTTTCTCCGCTGGCCACCTGCGCACCCAACGCAACGATGTGGCAGCGCATTGGAACGGCAAGTGTCCAATGTTTTATTACAATTTGAAAGGTGTACTCGCAGAGGCAGTGGCGAAGAACCTTCATATCGGCGCGGGGCCGCTCTACGTTCGCCAAGACGCGATTTACGATCCACCCGTAGGCAAAGGTGCGAAAGCGCTTGTTTCGGAAAAGCTGGATGCCTTTGGCAAGCTGGGACTCGGCGACCTCCTTTCGGGTGCGATTCACGACTACGACAATCTCAAAGGCGTGCGAGCCGAGTCCAATGGTGAGCAAGTGACGGTTGTCGGCGACGGACAATTGGACAAGAGCGCAACCGGTGCAAAGACAAAGGCGCTTGCCATCACAGCAGTTAAGCGCGGACTTAATGATTTAGAGCGTGCACATGCGGCTGGCGCGAAGGGGCAGAGTCCCGCCGAGGCCGTCGCTGCGCTGCAAGACCAAGAAGGGCTTTTTGCACCCGAGCGCATGGTGCCACGCGCCGTGGCGGATGCGAATCAAGGTGCCTCGCAGATGCATACGCTTTGGAAATTTGCGTCGTATGATGATCTGTTGGCAGATGCGCAGATGCGAGAGGCGTTGGGCATCTTTGCCAAAGAGAAGGCAAGCGAATTGAAAGAGGCGTTAGATGGTTTTGATGCGGAAAAAAAGAAAGCTATTGAAACAGGCTTTCTTGAACCGCTAACCCGCGATGCGCCGGCAATGGTTCGTCAGATTATCAATTGGAGTCCAACGATCACGGACAGCGTGCTCGGCCTCAAAACCGATGATCGATCGAATGACTATTATCAAGAAGCGAAACGCACGAAAGGCGGGCTGGCATCCCTAACGTATGAACAGCGCGAACGCCTAATCGACCATATGCTTGATGGGGTAGTTGGCGGCAACGATGAAATGGCGATCATGGATATCCTGCGCTCGGCCAAGCCAGCGGAGGCGCGTCGACTCATCGCCAAGTTTGGTTGGGCGAATTTGCATGATAAAATCGACAACCTTGGCGGAAGCGAATTCGAAAATGCATTCCCTGAAGCATCATAGCTTGACCTGTGCCGCTCTACTGCTCGCCTTAGTCGCCTGTGGTGGCGCGACTAAGCGAGACCGGACGTATGTGGCGAGCAATGTACAGTTGTTGCCTGCGGCCCTCGGTGCGGAGCGGCTGTATCTTGCGGCCAACGGCGAGATTATAGC
>JAYWHS010000802.1:0-9192 GCA_043777635.1 Kofleriaceae bacterium
CGGCGCGCTGTTTCATCTTCAAATTCACGCACCAACAACCGACCGCTGCGGGCACTCGATCGCCAATGCACTGCACGGCGATCGTCGCCGATGCGATGCTCACGCAAGCCAAAAAACTCACCGCTGCGGCCTAGCTTGCTGCTGTGCACATCACCGCGTACCGCTGCACTTGGGCTTGGCCGACGCACCATCACCCGAGGTGGATACACCAGTACTTCACTCACGGCGTCGACGTCGCGCGATTTGCGAAACAAGGCAAACGGAAACTTGGTGGCCATGCGCACACCATCGATCCGATACAAACCGCGCTGCGCTATGGTGTGGCGGTACGCGGTCCGCTGATCTTTGCCAGCTGGAATTTTCAAAAAATAGCAGCGCTTATCAACCGGGGTACCAGCGACAAGGTCCTCGATTTCAATCGAATACGATGCCCGATTAGGCTTTTGATTGGTGATCGTGAGTTCGAGCAAAAATGGCTCGCCAGCGACCACCACAGCCGGAAACACCCGCGTCACCGCGAGGCCACGCAACGTCAATTCGGACAACATGCCTGACGCCACGATGAACGAAAGCACCCAGCCCAGCAGTAGGTACAAAAGATTATTGCCGGTATTCATGGCTGCTACCCCGACGGCAACAGCCATTACTACCGCAATGCTACCCTCGCGGGTAAAGCTCAACCGCCGTTTGGGGCGAATGAACCAACGCTGGCGCAGGCGAGCCAGCCACGACGCTGTAGCCTCCGGCGGTGTCGCCGACAATGTCGCCGACGTTGTTATAACCACCTCCGCATCGGCTAGGTCGGCACTGCCACGCGGCCAATGATTTCGCCGATGATGCGCTCACCTTCGAGCCGCTGTTTGCCAACCGAATCGAGATTGCCAGCCAGCACCACGCGGTGAGCTAACGCGGCCACCGCCAATTGCTTGAAGTCATCGGGTACACAAAAATCACGGCCGTCGATGATCGCGGCAGCTTGTGCAGCGCGATACCAAGCCAACGCACCACGCGTTGATACGCCAACCGCGATGCCGCGATGGCCACGGGTCTCGGTGACCACGGCCATTGCGTAGTCAACCAGTGCATCATTGACGGCCACTTGTTCGACTGCTGCTTGTAACTCGCGAATCTGATCGAGGCTGACCACCGGCCGCAGCGCTGCGACTGGATCGCCCCCGCTACGCTCGCGTAACAAATCGCGTTCGACACCGACGGCTGGGTAACCGATCGAAACCCGCAATAAAAAGCGGTCCATTTGCGACTCAGGTAACGGATAGGTCCCGTATTGCTCACTGGGATTTTGCGTCGCCAACACCATGAACGGCTGTTCCAACTGATGCGTGGTGTCGTCGACGGAAACTGCACCTTCGCTCATGGCTTCGAGCAAGGCTGACTGGGTGCGCGGCGTGGTGCGATTGATTTCATCGGCCAACACGATGTTGGCGAACAGCGGGCCCTTTTTGAATTCAAAAACTCGGCCGGATTGATCGTAAATTGAAACCCCAACAATATCGGACGGCAACAAGTCGCTGGTGAACTGAATGCGACGAAACGCGCCGCCAACTGCGGCCGCGAGCGAACGCGCCAACGTAGTTTTGCCGACACCCGGGATGTCTTCAATCAGCAGATGGCCGCGCGCTAGCAAGGCGATCAAAGCAGCGCGAATGGCGTCGGGCTTGCCGCGCACCACGCTGGCCACCGCCGCATGTAAACGCGCAACTGCTTCACGATCGAAAGTAGCCGCAGCTCGGAGATCAGACGGCAACGAAGTAACGGCCATGGGTCCGCAGTATAGACCGCTTTTTTGGGCACGGCGACCGAGCGTTCACCACTATTCCCGCGTTGGCAAACTCAGTTGAGCAAGGCCGGCGGCAAATCCCAGCTGTGTGCCAATTCGGCATACACCGAACGTGGCAACAGTACGAACGCAGGGTGTTGCGCAGGATCAATTTTTCCGAGCAACCAACGCAGGCGGTCTTGTGGCATGGCAGTGCAACCCACCGTGGGCGACTGCGCATCACGCCACACATGCAGAAAAATGCAACTGCCGGCACCGGCCTTGGCGGTAGCATTGTGTTTGGTCTCGATGACCAACGTGTACAAGGCATCTTTGCGGCGCATCTGTTCCGCCGATTGCCAATCGACGGCGATGCCTTTGCTATCGAACACGCGATTGTAATGTACCGATGCGCTGTCGTCGACGCACCGCCACGTTGGTCCGACTGCCGCATACGCAAGTTTCGCTTGCTCAACCTCGGCATAGCCAAACGCACCACCAAGTTCAAACGCACCGGCCGGACTGCGCTGGTCACCTTCTGCTTTTAACGGGCCCCGCTCCGAGCGTGCGCTCGTTCGCTCCATTTCCGGGCCCGGCTCCGAGCGTGCGCTCGTTCGCTCCATTTCCGGGCCCGTCGCCCCGACACCGGCCGGCATCACCGGCACCCCATTGCCGTGCAAGCCCATACCCCACGCTGCACCGGTTTTACCGATAACACCCGGCCATGGCTCACCATCGGCTTGCCAATGCCCAGCCGCATCGCGCTGCCACAATTGCAATGTCGCTGCTGTCGATTGCCAATCCGCGGTGATGACAGTGATGAGCTGCTGTTGTTGATGCAACAGCGGCTTGGCGTGTGCAGCATCGGCCGCTGCAACGACAAGTACGGCTGGGTCGGCAACCACCGATGCCGCCGAGCCCGCGATGTTGCCGGTCCCGGGACTATTTTTGGCTGAGCAGGCTGCAAGCACGCATACCCACAACCCGGCCCAGCGCCGCACCTACAAGCTCATTTGCAACATGCGTTGAATCGGCTGATATGCGCGTACCCGCACGGCTTCGGGCACATCAACTTGCGGCCCAAGATCGCGCAATGCCAGGTACAATTTCTCCAAGGTATTTTTGCGCATGTACGGGCACTCGTTGCACGAACAGCTTTCGTCTTCGGGCGGTGCCGGAATCAACAATTTACCCGGCGCGGCGGCCGCCATCTTGTGCAAGATGCCAGCTTCGGTAGCAACGATGAATTCTTGGCAGTTGCTGTTTTGCGCGTAGGTGATGAGCCCCGAGGTTGAAGCAATATGTTTGGCATGGCGCAAAATGCCTTCATGACATTCCGGGTGCGCGATGACTTCGGCGTTGGGATGCTTCACCATTAGCCCAATCAAGCGTTTTTCCGAAAACGTTTCATGCACAATGCAGGTGCCTTGCCACGCCACCAGATCGGGACGATTGGCTTGCTTCGCGACGAACGCAGCGAGGTGCTTATCCGGGGCAAACACGATTTTTTGCCCAGCCAACGCTTTAACAATTTTCACGGCGTTGGATGAGGTGCAGATCACATCAGACAGGGCTTTCACTTCAGCCGAGCAGTTAATGTAGCTAACCACCGTGTGATCGGGATATTGCTCCAACCACTTGGCAAAAACCGGCGCTGGGCAGCCATCGGCCAACGAGCAACCGGCGTCCATATCGGGCACCACCACGATTTTTTCGGGGTTCAAAATCTTCGCGGTTTCGGCCATAAAATGGACCCCACAAAACGCGATGACGTCGGCCTTGGTGCTAGCGGCGGCCTGCGATAACTGCAAAGAATCACCAACAAAATCAGCTATATCCTGTAGCTCCGACTCTTGGTAGTAGTGCGCCAGGATCACCGCGTTGCGGGCTTTTTTGAGCGTCCGAATCTCGTGTTCGAGCTCTTCGACCGATAGGTCAAAGGTGGCAGTGGAATCGTTGACGGCTGGAGCCGAGCTCGCCGGCTGGCCAAGTACGGGCAACTTTGATCCTGACATGCCTCAACATGTAGCACGAGTTGAATGAACTGTTGATTCGCCGTCATTGGATCCGTAGGATGCGCCGATGTTGGTAGTTCTTCGCAAATATGGCGCGCGGCGCGTTTGGTTGGCCGCGTTTGCCTTGGTGTGCTTGATGATGGCGGCCTGTGCTCAAGGCGAGAGCAAAGAAGGCACCGATGCTAAACCGGCCGACGCCGCAATCGATGCGTTTGTACCCGATGCGTGTGTACCGAAAGCCGAACTCTGCAACGGCCGCGATGATGACTGCGACAGCAAAAGCGATGAAGATTTTATGACACTAGGCGACAGCTGTTCAGCTGGCGTGGGCGCATGTGCCGTCACCGGTGCCATCGCGTGTAAAGCCGATGGCTCGGGCGTGGAGTGCAACGCCATGGCCGGCGACATGACGGCCGAAAAGTGCGACACGATCGACAACGACTGCGACAGCAAAACCGACGAAGGTTTCATGCTCGGCGTGCTGTGTGACGGCGCAGATAGCGACGGCTGCACCGAAGGTATGACCATTTGTGATGCTTCCGGCGGCACTATGTGCAGTGACATCACCAATGATTCAATTGAAACCTGCAATGCGCTCGACGACGATTGCGACAACAAGACCGACGAAGGTTTCGACGTCGGCGGACAATGCGACGGCGGCGACAGTGATTCTTGCAAGGAAGGCATGATCATGTGCGACGGCGCAGGCGCTGCGGTGTGCGGCGATGTCACCGGTGACTCACTCGAAATGTGCAACGGCCTCGACGACGATTGTCTCGGTGGCATCGATAACGGCTACGATGTTGGCGCGAGCTGCAACGCTGGCGTCGGCGCCTGCAACCGCGCTGGCCAAAAAGTTTGCAACGGCGGTGGCACCGGCACCGATTGCAACGCAGTTGCCGGCAATCCAAGCGCCGAAACCTGCGCTGACGGAATTGATCAAGACTGCAACGGCGCTGATGTCAGCTGTGCAATCAACGACGCACCAAGTGGTGCTATCGACATTTCAGCAGGCGGCACGTTCACCGTTGACCTAAGCGCTGCCCGCGACGACCAAAATGACGCCGGCACGTTTTGTGGCAGTACCGGTGGCCGCGATGTGTTTTACAGGTTCACGCTGCCAGCAACCGAGGTGGTGTACTTCGAAACTTTCGGCGCCAACTTCGATTCCGTGGTGCGGATTTACGCAGGTGCATGTACCGCCACCGGCGCACGCCAAGCCTGCGCCGATGATTCGTGTGCAAGCACACAAACCCAAGGCGCGGTTCAGCTCGCTGCCGGTTCGTACTGTTTAGTCGTTGACCAGTTCAGCAGTTTCCAAACCCTCGGCGCGAGTGTGTTGACGTTTGTGCGCGGCGGCCGTACCGGAACGGCGATAACGCCTGTCACCGGCTCGGTGACAGGCAATACCACCAGCTTAGCGAATCAATCTGGAGCTACGAGCTGCCAAGCAAATGCCTCAGGTCCTGATCAAGGCTACTACTTCATGACCTGCCCGGCGGTTAGTAGAGTCATCAGCGCCGACACTTGTACCGGCACCACCTATGACTCGATCGTATCGCTGCGCAAAGGCAATACCTCGACCGCCGACGTAGCCTGCGCCGACGATACTGGCTGCACCGGTGCGTTGCAGTCAAATTTGCCGGATGTCACCGTGAATACCAGTGGCTTGTATTGGTTTATCGTCGACGGCTACAACGGCGCGGCGGGCGCATTTACACTCAGTTACTCGTTCAACTAGTCGCGCTAACCCGCGCGAGGAACGTGCGGCGGCTTTCTTGGTTTGGGGCGGTGAGTGCGGTTGGTGCGGTGGGTGGGATAAACAGGTGGGTCAACGGCCGGCTCCCGGAGGATCCGGACGGAGCGAGGTGGCGCTTGCGCGATTGCACTGCGGCCGGCCGCGTGGCCGCGTAGAACTGTGCTTGCGCGAAGTCTGATGCGCCGCCTTCGCGTCGCGGGTGGGTTGGGATTTGATAGCGAAGAATGGCTTGTGTGCGGTGCAGGAGCGGCAGAGGGTGGGCGGGTGAAGGCTGAACTTGAATTGGCGATAGTCGCCGACTTGAACCGATCGGTCACCAGCATTTGGGGCATACTCAGGCCATCGTCCGGTTTTCGGACTAATATTTTTCACAATTTGAGAACAATTTCTTCGATTTGTGCTGACGTGTTTTTTAGGCGAAGAATTGCAGTGCCTACGTGGAGCGCCTGACATGTCCATGCAAGGCAGCGATGTGGGCGACACGGGCAGATGAGCTGTGCTGGCGGATTTTTGTAGTCGCAGTGATGTTTCGCAGCGCAGTGAGCCAGCCACAGGGTCGAAAAAGTGGGTGGCAGAGTGTTTTTATGGAACAAGGTGCAAAGGTGAAGGTGGCCATTGATGTCGATGCGCTGGGGGATCAAATCGCTGAGATGTCGGCGCATATCGACGCTGCGATGCATCGCTTGTTAACGGCGATTCGGGAATTCGACATTGCTTCAGGTTGGCATGTGCAAGGCGCGCTGTCGTGTGCGCATTGGTTAGCGTGGCGGGTTGGCTGGGATTTACGCACGGCACGCGAGCGAGTGCGAGTTGCTCGCAAGTTGACAGAGTTGCCGCTGGTCGACGAGCAATTGCGAATTGGTGCGATGTCGTATTCGCAAGCCAGGGCGATTTCGCGGGTGGCGACAACGGAGAGCAAAGCGCTATGGGTAGGGTACGCTAAGCACATGCCAGCGTCGCAGCTTGATACTTTGTGCCGTTCGTACCAGAACGTGCAGGCGTATGATCAAGCGCACGGGTCGGAGGCAGATGCGATGGCCGGAGCGGTACTTGCTGCACAAGTCGCAGCGCAGCGCACGGTGACTCGGCGAAGCCTCGACAACGGCATGGTGAAATTTGAAGTTATAGTTTCCAGCGACGAAGCGGCGATTGTTTGGGCCGCGCTCAATGCAGCCACCGCCAAAGCCGGCGCAAAAACGACTCATGCAGGCCAGACTCCCGCGGAACCGACGCGCGCAGTTCCGATTTTTGCCGGCCAGACTCCCGCGGAAGCGTTGTCTGCCGAACTACCCGGGGCGAACGTGCCGACGGCAACAGCATCAACGTCGTCCGACCGGGGTCGGCAACGTGCCGATGCGTTCATGGACATTATCCAGGACCGTGTGCGCGGCACCCGCCCGCAGCGTACGCCAATCGAAATCATCATCACCGTCCCCCTCACCGGCCTGCGCGGTTCTGCGGAACCGTCGGATCTCGCCATGATGGCTGACGGCGAAGTGATTGCCGCGGCGACTGCGCGGCGATTATGCTGTGATGCCGGCCTGGTGATCGCCACCGTCGATTTACAAGGCCAACCACTGTCCATCGGTCGCAAAACTCGCACGATACCGGCTGCAATTCAGCGAGCACTACGGCTGCGCGATCGTACGTGCCGCTTTCCCGGGTGCACGCACAGCCGTTACGTCGACGGCCATCACGTTGAGCACTGGGCCAACGGCGGCGAAACTGCGCTGTCGAACCTCATGTTGTTGTGTAGCGCCCACCACACGATGCTCCATGAAGGCGGCTGCCGCGTCGAAGCCGATGGCGATGGCTGGAAATTCTTCGACCATCGCAACCGGCGTATCGACGCACAACCACCGCGCATCACGCCGAATACCGTCGGCCAGCGACAAGGCCTCGCGGCGTTACACGATGCTCACGCACCTCTCGCTATCACGGCCAACACCAACGCTTCAAAATGGACGGGGGAACCGATCGACTACGCGAGGTGCATCGACTACCTGGTCTAGTGCGCGGCGGTCGACCGTCATGTTACGTATGCAAGATGACAACTCCGTCCGCAGAAATCGCAGCTAAGCTTGTCGGCGCACTGCTGCAGGCCGAAGGCACTCTGGTGTTGCAGTGGCAGCCAGGCGTCGCGCAGTTACAAAATGGCGACGGTCGGGTCTTGGTGTTGTGGTCAGCGAATCCCATCACGCAAGCCGATTTGCGCCAGCAACTAGCGACGATCGTGAAAGCCCACAAAATTGGACTATTGCAAGTCGTCATTGTCGGTGAAGCCGAAAATGCGATCAAAGAAATGAAACGCGCTGCGCCGACGTATCAGTTTGGCGAAACGTTCACGTTCGTGCTTCTTCGTGACCTCACCGACGCGCAGCGCGCCGCTGGTAAAATTTCGTCGAGCCTTAAAGCAGCACTCAAAAATGCACCGACGACGGCGCCGGTAGACGAGCAATCCGTCGTACCGCGCCTGGCCGTTGCGCAACAAGCGTTCGCCGAACACACCGAACTGGCGACGGCACTCGATGCCCGTTTCCCATGGGCCTCACTTTCGATCGGCGTGGTGTGCATGGCGCTGTTCGTGATGGCCAAGATTTGGGAGCGTGACAATTTTTCGATGGCGCTGGCAAAGATGGGCGCAAATCACGGCGGGCTGGTGCGTGATGGCGAATATTGGCGGGTTTTGTCGTCGGCATTTTTGCACGGCAGCGTACAACACGTATTCTTCAACATGCTTGCGCTCGCGAGCTTTGGGCCCTTTTTGGAAAAGCTGTTGGGCGTGCGCCGCTTCTTGGTGCTGTACGGTCTAGCAGCGCTGGGCGGCGGCTTGGCGAGTGCGTTTTTGCATTCATCACCCACCCTATCCGTCGGTGCATCCGGCGCCATTTGGGGCTTAATGGCCGCTGGCGTAGTGTTGGCGCTGCGTCCACGCGGGTTGTTGCCGTCGATGGTGATTCAACAAGCCCGCAAGCGCGCACTGCTGCCGCTAGTGCTCAACGCTGCATATTCGTTCGCGCCCGGCATCGATCTCCACGCCCACTTCGGCGGGGGCCTGGTTGGCGCAGCGTTGGTGTTCACTGGCATTGTCACCGCTGGCGTGATGCCACTGTGGAGCACCGACGACGGCGGCCCTCGCACCGCGGAGACACCATCGCGCGGCTGGTCGATTGCCGCTGGCATCGCTGCGCTAGCAATGGCTGGGTCGATCGTTACCGCGCTGCTGCACGACAAAGTGTGGCAAGGCCAAGCGCAACCGGCGTTTGTACAGGTGGCCGTCGGAGACACCGGCCTTTCGTTCGAAATGCCCTACCCTCCAGGTCCACCAATCACTGAGACCAAACAAGGCATGCAATTGTTCACCTTTGGCCGCCTCGACGCCCATCCGATTGCCGTCGAAGTTGTACATCACTTACTTGATGCCACTGTCCAGCCAGCAGAGATGGCGGAAATCATGGCGGCCGAAATCGACGGCCTCAACAAAAGTCCGTTACCCAATTCGCAACTGCTTGCCCCGGCGCAGTTGGTAACCATTGGCGGACGCCAAGCCGCCTTCGTCATCGCCCAGCTCAAAACAGTCACCGTACACACCTGGATTAGCATTCACGGCGATCGCGAAGTTGCCTTGCGAGTCTATGCAG
>JAYWHS010000803.1:0-2699 GCA_043777635.1 Kofleriaceae bacterium
AAAGTCCGAAAGTCCGAAAGTCCGAAAGTCCGAAAGTCCGAAAGTCCGAAAGTCCGAAAGTCCGAAAGTCCGAAAGTCCGAAAGTCCGAAAGTCTGAAAGTCCGAAAGTCCGAAAGTATCCGGTTCTCGGACTCTACCAATCCTACTGCAACTGTATTTTCCCAACCATCGCACTACCGTGACAATCGCCTGCGTTGCAATCACCTTTGATAGCCGCCTTAGGCATCGCGGCAACCAATGGACAACTACTAGCCGAAACCCGCACCGGAAACGTCAGCGCAAGATTGGTGTAAAAATTGCCATTGATTTGGCTGACCAAATCAAACGTCTTACCCGTGGCATCGATCAACGTAATCGTGGCACCTGCTAACGCAGCGCCGGACTTGTTGTACACCGTGCCAGCAGCAGTCCAAATGCGAGCGCGCGCAACTGAGCCGTTGTGACAGCTCAAACACGCTTTGCCTGGGTTGTGATGACCGTTGCCGACGCCAAGCACGAGCGGTCGACAAGGAATTGGCGGAGGTGCATCAATGCCTGAGTCGGCGTCTACGTCGCCGTTTGCATCAGCCGTCGTTGCCGCGCCATCCGAGCAAGCGGCCAAAGCCATTGCGAGTGTCAGCACCAAGCAGCGTTGCAACATGGACCAACATTCTATACAAATTCCTGCGCCACCACTGCGAATTTGCGCAATTCACAGTCAAAAAAATCACCTCAGCCGGGACGAATACCCCGACGCCTCGACGCTTTTACGCTTCGACGTCTCGATGCTCCCGCGCCTCGACGCTTCGACGCTCCCACGCCTCGACGCTTCGAGTCCTACAATGGTGAGCTACGGCGTGACGCTCGGCTCCACTGCCGCCGCTGTCGCTACCGCTGGTGAAAACTGTTCCCACGCCCGTAGTACATCGGCCACATGCATCAGCGCTGGACCGCCGCCCATATACACCGCCACCGCCATCGCTTCTTCCAGCTCCGTGCGTGTCGTACCTAGGCGCACCAACGCTTTGACATGATAGCCAATGCACGCGTGGCAGCCCTGCGTGATCCCCACCGACAGCGCCAACAGCTCTTTGACTTTGGCGCTCAACGCACCTTCCGCCATCGCCGCCTCCGCCATTGTACCAAAACCCTGCATCGTACTTTTTTGCGCTTGCCGAAAAGGCGCCAATTGCGCCGTCGTTTCACGCGTTAGCTCTGGATACGGAACTGCCATTCGAAAACTCCTTGTGCCAGGTCAGAGCCACGGAGGCGCAAAAGGGTTCGGGCAATTCTTGATAAGATGACAGCGCTGCCATCTGTGACTGTTCCGCAAAACCGCTAAACTTGTGTCGGCCGATGATGACGCGATGTCCGCAAAGCACGTTCGGAATCGCTGATCCGTCGACGACAAATCGCACACAGGACCAACGACGATATCAGTCAGTGCTACTACGGATCATTTCGGTCGCACCACGGGCCAATCGGTACACCTGCCACTTTCGCGTCTAGTTTGTCCGCATATTTTCGAATCATCTTTGAGCAGAAAATAGCCGCAATGGACCGAGTCAATGTCCTTGATACGTTGCAATGGGTAATATTTCTCGATGTCCACCGGGTAACTAGTTTGAGGCGCTCCACAAACATTATTTGTCAGCCACTGCAACGCAGAGTCTAGGGCCGCCGCATTTTCCACATCGCGGATTTGTAATAGCAGCTTCAGCGCTTCTGCTGGACGCAGACTTTCTTCCGAGATTTCCATAGAGCCTGGGCCAACTTCAACGATGTCACGTTCGCCGTGCAATTTTTTTGCAGGCTTTGTTGACGAACACGCAAATCCAACAAAATAAAATATCGCTACTTTGCGCATGTTATGCATTTCTCTTCGATCACGTCAATGAAGTCGTGACTATCTGCTTTGGTTCCTGGGTATTTTTTTTCATGAAAGAGTTCAATGTTGTACGGATTCCCAAATTTGTAGAAATATTGTTTTGCCTGTTCCTCCGCGGTGCCGACGTTTACAAGCAAGTATGCGGGCAGCGTTAGATAGACGGCGTGTGCTGCTTCATGAGCGATGACACGGGCAAGACAGGTTGGTTTTACTCCCCCTGTAAAAGTTTGGCCCAAAATTATATAGCGATCAAACAACTGCGACGTTGCGCCAGGTCTTGTAAATGCGAACTCGCTTTGTGAACGTTGCAAATGTCCCTTGGCCGTTACGCCGACGGTATCAGTGCCTTCGGATCCGTCGGTGCCAGAAAATGGCACTTGCGCAGGATGCCCTTTAGATGCGCACAGATAATTTCCAGCCATCAGCGCCATAACCCACTGACGTCGAAAATTTGCCGAGCCTTTTTGCGAACCAGAATCTCCGCAATCAACTTTGGTGCAGTTACGTATTTCGTCGATTGCATTGTTGATAGCATTCAAAATATCTGGCTTCATCGCATCACAATTTGAATCGAAATTGTTTTGCCAAGTGCTGGGGACTGCTTTGCGCAAGAGATCGCCGCGGCCTCGGTCGCCAGCACTGTCAGTGACTGCTAACGGATTACTAAATGCGTACACGTACCCCTCTGGACTCAAACGGCCCAACACATCGGCGCCATCCGGCTGCAGATAGGTGCCAGTGAGGGCGTCATAAGCGCGCCATTGGTTGAGGATGAGCGGAGCGCGGAAGCGGGTGACAGTGGTGCCGCCTTCGGTGCCGCTGGCGTAGGCTT
>JAYWHS010000804.1:0-9180 GCA_043777635.1 Kofleriaceae bacterium
GCCAACAATTGTCGCATCCCAGGTTGTGGCAACGGCACGTTGGACGCTGGTGAGCAATGCGACGATGGCTTTGATAGTACAGCGCCATTCGTGAACTCAGTGGCACCAGGCGCGCGCTGTCGGCCGGATTGCCGGGCTAAACGCTGCGGCGATGCGGTCACAGATCCTGGTGAAGCTTGTGACGACGGCAATGCAATTTCTGGCGATGGCTGCGCCGACGATTGTAGCTCAACCGAAGCCTGTGGCAACGGCATCGTCGACGCCAACGCCGGCGAAGCCTGTGATGATGGCAATCAAATCAATACTGACGCCTGCAACAATGCCTGCCGGGTGCCGGGCTGTGGCGATGGCAATATCGATGTTGGCGAGGTGTGTGACCTTGGCATTAACAACTCCAATGCACCCAACGCACTGTGTCGGCTCAACTGCACCACGCGTCGCTGTGGCGATAGCGTTTTGGATTCGCTTGAGGCCTGCGACGACGGCAACACTACGGCGGGCGATGGCTGTGCAGCTGGCTGCGACTCCACCGAAGTCTGCGGCAACGGTGTGACCGACGCGCTTGGCAACGAAGCCTGTGATGATGGCAACAACAACGATGTTGATGGTTGTCGCAACAACTGCACGATTCCGGGTTGTGGCGATGGCCGCATTGATGTCCTCAATGGCGAAACCTGTGACCTGGGTGCAGCTAACTCCAACGCCCCCGATGCGTTGTGCCGAGTTGATTGTCAGCCCGGGCGTTGTGGTGATGGCGTGCCTGATGCCGATGAGATTTGCGATGATGGCAACAATGTATCGGCCGACAATTGTGCGGGTGACTGCGGTTCGCTTGAGATCTGTGGCAACGGCGTTGTCGATACCGCTGTCGGCGAAGCCTGCGACGATGGCAACGGCCTGGATACCGATGGTTGCCGAAATAATTGCACGATTGCAGGTTGCGGCGACGGCGTGCTCAACATCCTCAACGGCGAAACCTGCGATCTAGGTGAGGCTAACTCAAATGTTGCCGATGCATTGTGCCGGTTGAACTGTCAAACCGCCGGTTGCGGCGATCGCGTTCTCGATACTGGCGAGGTTTGCGACGACGGCAATCGTGACAGCGGTGATGGCTGCGCTGCCAACTGTTTGTCGACGGAAGGCTGTGGCAACGGCGTGCTCGATGTAGCCAACGGCGAGCAGTGCGACGACGGCAACGCCAGCGATCGCGACGGTTGTCATGTCAATTGTCGAGTGCCGGTGTGCGGGGATAATGTGTACGATCCGCAGAACGGCGAAGGTTGTGATCTGGGTGCCGCCAACTCGAATGCGGCCAATGTAGCGTGTCGCAGCAATTGTCAGCCGTTGCGTTGTGGCGATGGCATTCGCGACCTAGGTGAAGTGTGCGACGACGGTAACAATGTTGGTGGCGATAATTGCTCGGCCGATTGTAATTCGAATGAAACCTGTCCTAACGGGGTCGTGGATCCGTTGCGAGGTGAAGCTTGCGATGATGGCAACGCCAATAATGCCGACGCATGCAACAATCTCTGTCGCTTGGCGCTGTGTGGCAATGGGGTGGTCGATTCGGGTAACGGCGAAGTGTGCGACCTCGGCGCTGGGAACTCGAATGTTGCGAATGCGGTGTGCCGCTTGAACTGCCAGCCGCGCCGCTGCGGCGACGGCGTGATTGATAACGGCGAAACCTGCGATGACAATAATCCCATTGGCGGCGACGGTTGTTCCGCCGATTGTCGCTCGAATGAGGTGTGTCGCAATGGCGTCGTAGACACCGGTGAACAATGCGACGACAACAATGCAATCGACGGCGATTCGTGTCGCAATAACTGTGTGATTCCGCGCTGCGGTGATGGTGTGCCCGATTTGCAAAATGGTGAAAGCTGCGACAACGGTGCGGCCAATTCGAACGCACCGAATGCAACGTGCCGCAGCAATTGTCAGCCCAACCGTTGTGGCGACGGGGTGCGTGACACGGGCGAAGTCTGCGACGATGGCAATCGCACATCCGGCGATGGTTGCAATGCTAGTTGCACCTCGACCGAAGTGTGCCGCAATGGTGTGGTTGATATCACCGAAGCCTGCGACGATGGCAATACTGTCAATACCGACCAGTGCCACAATAACTGCACAATTCCACGGTGCGGCGATGGCACGTTAGATCTGCAGAACGGTGAAGCCTGTGATGCAGGTGCGAGCAATTCCAACGCGGTTAATGCTGTTTGTCGCCCAAATTGTCAGCTGAAACGCTGTGGCGACGGAGTCAAAGATACCGGCGAACAATGCGACGACGGCAATACGGTTGCAGGTGACGGATGTGCCGCCACCTGTTTGTCGTTGGAAGTTTGCGGCAACGGCATTGTTGATAGTGTACGCGGTGAACAGTGCGACGACGGTAACGCTAGTAATGTAGACGCCTGCCACAGTGATTGTCGGGTGCCACGTTGTGGTGACGGCATCTTTGATTCCCAAAACGGCGAACAGTGCGACAGCGGTGGCAACAACGGCAACGTGCCCAATGGTTGTCGGCTCGCGTGCCGGTTGCCACGTTGTGGTGATGGGGTTTTTGATACTACTACCGAAGTATGTGACGACGGCAATCTGGTTGCTGGCGATGGCTGCTCGGCGTCATGTGCCTCCATTGAAACCTGTGGCAACAATGTTGTTGATGTAGTGCGCGGCGAACAATGCGACGACGGCGATCGCACCGGGTCCGATGGTTGTTCGTCGACCTGCCAAAGCGAATCGCTGCAATGGATCGCGGCGTTGCAAACCGCACCGCCGGGTCGGCACAGCCACGCGATGGTGTTTGATGCCTACCACGACCAACTACTAGTGTTTGGCGGCGTGCTCGGCGGGGGTGGGCTCAGCAACGAAACCTGGATATGGACGGGTGGTCACTGGGAAAATCTCAGCGCCTTGCTCGGCGTCGTACCTGCGGCTCGGCGCAATGCCGCGATTGCCTATGACAATCTGAATCATCAAGTGATTATGTTCGGTGGCGTCGGTAGCAACGGCGCGCTAGCCGATACCTGGGCTTGGAACGGTGCGGCCTGGCGCTTGCTCAGCCCGCTCAACGGCGTGCATCCATCGGCCCGCTCGGAACATGCGATGGCGTATCAAGATAAGGTTGGCGGTGTAGTGTTATTTGGTGGCTTCACCGGTACCAGTACCGTGGTCGATGACACCTGGGTTTTCAGTGCGGCCGCGAATGCTTGGACGCGTGTTGAGCCGACCGAGAAGCCCGCCGCTCGTCGCGGTGCAACCCTGGCCATGCTGCCATTGACTGGTACCGTGTTGCTGGTCGGCGGTGGCAACGCGGGTGGCGAATTGGTTAAAGATGCGTGGGTCTTTAATGGCACCGATTGGACAATCGACGCCACCGTCGCTACCGCGGCAGCGGAACGCAAATATCACGCTGCAGCTTGGATCCCGCGCCTCGGCCAACTGGTCATCGTCGGCGGTGTAACCGGCGAAGGTCTCGAAATTTCGACGATGATGCGCGGCAACGCAGGTGTCTGGGTCAGCGGTGAAGGGCTCAAACGCGGCCGCCTCGGTGTTGCCATCGACGCCAACGCGCGGGTATTTGCATTCGGCGGTATTTTGGGTGTCGAGCTTGGTGATTGGCGCGAACTTGAAGGTGGTGCGACCTGGTCGGTGCCACGCATGACGCAGCCGCCACCGCGCAGCGATGCCGCCTCGATTTATGTACCAGGCCTAGGCCACACCATCGTCGCTACCGGCAGCAATGCGATCGGCGGCGGTTTTGGAGGCTCGCTGAATGATGCCTACGTGTGGGACGGTGAGCAGTGGCTTGGCGTTGCACCTGCTGATCGCAAACGTCAGGGCGCACGCATGGCGTTGACGGCAAAAGGCACGGCAGCAATGCTGGTAGGTGGTGACGGGGTTGGACTCGCAACATCGTGGGATGGCCAAGCGTGGACGAGCCTCGGCGGCCAGCTACCCGGCGCGGTTGGTCCGTTGGTGTGTTTGACCGAAGAAATCGACAGCCTGCAACGTCCCGTGGTTTCTTACGGTGGTGCGAACTATGCGTTTGATGTCGCGGGTGAATCGTGGGGCACGTACGGCGTTGGTCCGACTGGGCTTACCAGCGCAGCGTGGTCAGCGCGGGATCAAAACTGGCTATCCCATGCGGCAAATTCCGACTACACATTTGCAGCCGGTGCATGGACAGCTCAGGTTTCGGTTTTATCGCGCGACGGCGCGGCGTTGGTCTACGACACCGTGGCACAACGAACCTACATGCTTGGCGGGCTCGACAAGCCGGCGCAGTTGCTTACCGACGACGTTTGGCAACGAACGTTGGTGAATCGCGCGTTAGTTTGGCAACTCGTCACAGCGTCCGCACCATGGCAAGCGCGGGTAAATCCAGCGCTCAGCTATGACTCGATTGGTCGACAATTGTTGCTGTTCGGTGGCGGCGACGCTGCTGACGTGCCACTTGGTGATACCTGGCTGGGCCGCCTGCAGGACACTCGACCGCGCGAAGTATGTCGGGCCGACCGTGATAGTGATGGCGACGGTTTGGCTGGTTGCGACGACGGCGACTGCGCCGGCGTTTGTAATCCGTCAGGTTGTGTCACCCGCGATTGCCAACTTGGATCGTGCGGTGATGCGGTCTGTAGCGCCGTGGAAAAAGCCGGCGGTGGTTGCGCAATTTGCCCTAGCGATTGCGGCGTGTGCATGAGTTTGTGCGGTGATGGCTACTGTAGCGCTGAAGAATCGACGCGAGCGGATTGCCCGGGCGATTGTAACTAACCGCTAGCTCGCCCAGTTGCGTTGGCACGCTCACTCGTCGCTGGTGCCGAGTAATCGGCCGATGCCACCGTCGTTCAAGTTGCTGGCGCCGGCGCTGCCGTGCACTTGTAATTGGTGCATGTGGTGCAGCAACATCGCACGGTTATCGGCAATCGATAGATTTTGCAGTTCCAGCGCACCGATGCGATCTTCGGGGGTAAACGCAGGTTCTTCGACGCGTTCCATCGATAACTTGTCTGGGGCGTACGCCATGTACGTGGCTTTGGTGTCGAGCAACGTGTAGTCATCGCCTCGGCGTAGTTCGAATGTCACTTCGCCAGTTACCGACGGTGCCACCCAACGCATCAGCGCGTCTTTGATCATGAGTGCTTCGGGGTCGTACCATTTGCCTTCGTACAATAATCGGCCGAGGCGGCGGCCCCACGAGAAATACAAGTCGAGCGTGTTTTCGTTGTGAATCGCAGCAAGTAAACGCTCATACGCGAGATGCAACAGCGCCATGCCCGGTGCTTCGTAGATGCCGCGACTTTTGGCATCGATGACGCGGTTTTCAATTTGATCGCTCATGCCTAAACCATGGCGACCGCCGATGGCGTTGGCCTCGCTAAACAATTGCAACTGCGAATCAAACGTCTGGCCCTGTAACGCCACCGGCCAACCGGCTTCGAACCGTACGGTAATTTCTTCGGCTGCGATGACTGCATCTTTTTGCCAAGGCGCGACGCCCATAATGGGTTCGACAATTTTCATGCCGCGATCCAGCCGTTCGAGATCTTTGGCTTCGTGGGTTGCGCCCAGAATGTTTGCGTCGGTGGAGTAGGCTTTTTCCGTCGACGATTTGTACGGCATGCCGCGCTTGATTAAATACTCGGACATTTCTTTGCGGCCGCCAAACGCGGTGACAAAGGCTTGGTCGAGCCACGGCTTGTAGATTTTGAGCTGTGGATTGACCAGCAAGCCATAACGATAGAAACGTTGGATGTCGTTACCTTTGTGGGTCGAGCCATCACCAAAAATATGCACATCGTCTTGCCGCATCGCGCCGATGATCGCGGTCGTGGTCACTGCGCGCCCCAGCGGCGTGGTATTGAAATATTTTTTACCGCCCGACGATAAATGAAATGCACCGCATTGAATCGCAATGAGGCCTTCGCGCACCATGGCGTCTTTGCAATCGATCAACCGCGCTGCAACCGCGCCGTGGGTCAGTGCGCTCGGCGGAATGTCGGCCGGGTTTTTCTCGTCGGGCTGAGCCAAATCGGCAGTGTACGCATGCACAGCCATGCCTTGTTCGGCCAACCATGCCACGGCACAGCGAGTGTCGAGACCACCAGAAAAAGCGATGCCAAGTTTGCTGCCCTGGGGTGGCAGCTGACGAAAGATGCGGCTCATGGACCGCTACATAACACGACCTACGATGGCCTATGGCTCGGTACAGTTGGCAAAAGCATGTCCGGTGGCAGGGGCGGTACTGCGTAGTGCGACGGCAAGCGGTCCCCACGGTGTGGCTAGCTCGACCGTGCTCCACCCGTTGCGTGGGTTAATAGTAACCGCAGCTTTGCAGTCTTTTTTGATGATGCCTGTTATCGCACCGCCGACGGAAGCGTACAAACACGTGCCGGCGGGCAGGGTGGTGTCGCCGGTATTTTCGAGCGAGGCTTGGCTGCGCTGTTGCCATTGGCCGTTGCGTGGACCTGGCGGCATGGTCTTGGCGTAATAGCCGCGCACATCGACAGCAAAATCCGAATACGCTACTTCGTCCCAGGTTGCATCAACGCTGCGTAGTCGGACTATTTTATACGCAGTGTTGACGGTAGCAAGGATCGGCGCGGCGAGCGTTGGTTGTTGCCTAATCAAGGCCCCGGGAATGGTCAGGATGGTGTTGAAGCCGGCCGGCGCACCAATGCGGCGTTCGGGTACCGTCGCGGTTAGCGCGCTGTGTGGCACGGTACCGGTGACTTGTAAGCCGCCGAGGTGGCGGATTTCGATTTTGTCATCTCGTTGTCCCAGCGTTTCGACCAGTGCGCCAGCGCGCAGCTTGGCGTAGCCGCGAGGTTCGGTGCCAAAACCTGGCAGTTGTGGCAGCACCAGATCTGCGGCGATGTATTGCGCTACCGCAGGGCTTGGCACCCACAACAACATGCGCAGGTCGGGCGTATCGAAGGCGATGCGGGTGCGTCGGCCTTGCACTGAAATCGCAGCAGCGTCGATGAATGTTGGCGCTGTAATTTCGGGTCCGCTGATCGGTGTCGATGCATCAAATTCGGCCGGACCGATTCTAACCAATGTCATCGGCGTGGCTGGCTGTGACGCAATCAAGATGGCAACCATGGCGTCCGGTTTCGCTCCTTCACTGGCAACCGCGCTGGCTCCGCTTGTCGTAGCGCTAGGTGCCGACGCAGCCGCCTGATTCGAGGCCGTTGGTCGGGCTGCGCCGCATCCAACTGCTACGCCACCCAACAATCCGGCTACCGTCAAGATTTTCCACATGTTGCCATCCTACCCGCGATCCCGCGTTACAGGCTCCACACCCGCATACCGAAAAGCGCGTAAACGGTTTCCCACTAGGCCACCTAAGTGGCGGTTTTTCACCAACAATCAAGGAGTTACGCAGCGCGGCAACTGAGCCTGCATTTTGCATTGCTCGGCTATGTTCTCGAAAGGCACCTATGCAAATCGGCGTCATTACCAATCCCAACAGTCGCAAAAACAAAAATCGCCCGCACCGCGCCGAACGGCTGCGTCAAATTGTCGGTGATTTTGGCGAAGTGCGTGAGACCCAAACCCTTGATTCCATCAAGCCGGTGTTGCGAGATTTCTTGCGCAAACGAGCCCGTTATTGGGTTGCCGATGGCGGCGACGGTGCGTTGCACTGGATGTTGCGCTCCGGGCTCGAAGTGCTGCAAGAGGAAGAGTTTGCGGGCGCTGCGTTTTCGATGCCGCTCACGCTGCCAACCAAAGGCGGCACGATTGATTTTGTTGCCAACAATGTTGGTATCGAAGGCAACGCCGAAACTATTTTAGCGTCGTTGCGTGGTGATGTTGAGCGCGGCATAGCCATCGAAGAAATGGAAGTTGATTCGATGGCCATTGATGGCATCGAAATCGGTGCCGATGGTGAAGAAATTCCGTTCCGCACCTACGGCTTTGCCTCGGCGGCCGGTGGCATCGGCCAACGTTTTTACTCGAAGTACTACGCCGAAAAAGATCCAAATCCGCGCACCATTTTGAAAGTGATCGCCAACACCGTGGCTTCGATGCCGGTGGCGTTGTCACCCTTGCGCCGCCTGCCGTTGGGGCAACTGTCGCACTATGCATCGGATATGTTTGCACCTACTAAGTGTCGGGTCACCCTCGATGGTATGCAGTTGCCGGGCGACGCCTTTACTGGGGTACACATTGCATCGATGTCGATCAATCTTGGCAACGTTGTGAAGTTTTTTGGCAAAGCCGATGAAGCCGGCATGATGAACGCCATCGTTGGCACGCCGAGCCCATGGTCGATTATGATGAACTTGCCACGCATGGCGCGTGGCACTGAGATGGTGGGTCGCGATTTGCTCGATCGGCCATGCCGCGAAATGACCCTCGAAGCCACTGGCGACGAGTTGATGGCGCCGATTATCGACGGCGAATATTACCGCAACGTTAAACGTATTTCGTTCCGGGTTGGCCCGCGCGTGCGGATCCCTAAAGTCGTCGCTCGGGTTCACTGATTTATTGATGCCACTTCAGGATGCGCAGCCCGTCGATGTTTGCGTTACTGCGAACTACCGCCGAAGTCGGTGTCTTGGATCAACGCATAATAGAAACGTAGGCTTGCCGAGCGGTCGGTCACGCTGTCGGCCGCTTGAAAGGTTGCGTGCCGATATCCGAAGCCGGCTTCCAATCCAACGGCGTGGTGGCCGGTGATCGAAAACATGGCGCCTAAGCGACTGAGCACGATTGCTTCACCGCCTTCGTTGAATGCGCCGCCGTTGATTTGATAACCGCTGACTGCAGCGCGCACGATACCAATGCCACGATAGCCAAGCTTGGCTTCGAGCAACTGCGCTGCGCCCGGGCCTCGATGATAATCACGATTGGTACCGTTGTCGGGCAGGCCACTACCGGCGACACCATACGGGATCACGCTGGCGATGGCGGTGCCTTGTAAAAATATCCGATCACGAATCGGCACATGAATGGTCGTCCCAACCCCAGCGGTCAGGGTGCTAATGCGCAGCCGTTCAGGATTGTCAAAATCATAACCGCCGAAGGCACCCCAAAGGCCGCGTAGCTTTGGACCACCAAAGGATGTGCCGTACAGCAACCCGCGAAGCCGCAAGGTCGCGTAGCTCTGGGTTCGCGATGCACTACCTTCAAATCGCGCATCGAAATGGTCGAGTGGGCGGCGCGGCCGGT
>JAYWHS010000805.1:0-9174 GCA_043777635.1 Kofleriaceae bacterium
CACACGTTTCGCCACGACAAATTCAGCTTTGGCCAACAACGTTTCTTGTCGTTTCTCTATTACGTCGCTTGTCATGAGCATTTGCTGATCGTCGACGAACTCGCCAACGGCTTACACCATGACTGGATCGAGATTTGTTTTGCCGAGATGAAAGGCAAACAGACAATCATGAGTTCGCAAAATCCATTGGTGTTCGATCACCTTGAATTCGCCGACGCAGCAGCAGTGTCAAAAGCGCTCGTTCTGTGCAGCCAAAATGAACAAGGCGACATGATCTGGGAAAACATGCACCGAGATAGCGCCGATCATTTTTACACTTCCTACCAAGCAGGAATTCGGCTGGTCAGCGAAATCCTCCGCGAACAAAATCTTTGGTGAACTGTGGACTTACACTTCATCGTTTTTTCTGAAGACCAAGGTGCCGCAGCGACGCAGGTTGTCAAAGCATTTGCCAAGCGGTTATTTCAGCATATTGAACCGAGCGTGCCGACGCAGTGCTTAGATTTTGTACCGGACCTTAATCACCGCTCCGTCATGTCCGGCAATAGCTGGAAGGGCAAGAAGACGACACCAGAAACTGTTAGGTTGCGGCAAGCGATCGCCAACTATCTTCGTGAACCCAAGGCCTTTGTCGTATTCCATACTGATGGCGACACCAAATGGAGCAACTTCGAAGGCAGCGAAAATCGAGCGCTGTTCATTAAAAATATCGTACTGCCCGTCAAAGTGCTCCTGAGCGGTGCCAAGTTGAATGGTGCGCAAATGACAACCACCGACGTCGATCTTGCTGCAGCTCGATTGCTGCATGTTGTGCCGCACTACAGCATTGAAGCTTGGCTGTATCAAAATATCGAGCGCTGCCGTTACTATGGCAAGCCTGGCGACCACGCGTTGCTCGATGCCTGGGAAAAAGACCCAGCTGCACTGGATGAAGTTTTGATGCCCAAAGAAAGCCTATCGTTCGGATCCAGGTATTCGCACGATTTAGCGACAACCAACTTTCCGACCCAACGGTTGCATGCTGCCAAGGCTTCCTTTGTGGCGTGCGCTGAGCAATTCAAAGCCAACGTGCAACTAGCCGAGCAGCTCAAAAGCCTCAGTAATCCTACCGATGAAGGCACCACCGCGTAACATTTCGTAAGGCCGGTGCCGGCCGATTACAACATCCGATCGATGCTCAAATCGAGATCGGATTGCACGATGCGCAATATGCTGTCGACGGTGGCGTTGCCGACGTTGAGGTCGTGCAGCAAGCGGCGGCGAACTTTAAGGAAAATTGTTTCACGGGCAGCCGCTAGGCGCCGGGCCGCAGTGGCGCGATGCACACCATGCAAGAGAGCCAAGGCATCGAGGCCAACGCCGTCGATATGATGTTGCCGCAACAACGCCCGATCTTCGGGCGCGAGCTCGGCAATGGCAGCGGCAAAGGCTTCGCGAAATTCGCGGGCGTAGGTGCGCCGCAATAGATCCAATTCAGGATCAAGATCGGCGGTTGCAGTTTGTGCCAAGGTTACTTCATCGTCGTCGATAATCGCACCTGCGCGACGGCGTCGATCGATCACTGTACGGACCACAACAACGCGCAGCCAAGCCGAAAGTGTGCTGCGGCCCGTAAAGCCTAGAATCCGTGGCGCGCCGGTACTGCGCGGCCCGCACAAATCGCCTGGTAAATCGGTGAGTAGCTCGTCGATTTGCGCAGCACTTGCACCGGTGCGGCGTAACGGCGCCCGCAGGTCATCGAGCAACGAGCGGATCGCTTGCAGTGCGACGACGTGACCCCGGGCACCGTGGTACGCCAACAACAACTCGTCGATTTTCACGGCGGCGATGGCGGCCGCCGCTGGCCCGGGCGGCAACCGATCGGCGACGCTGCGCACAAACGCCAAGTCAGGCGGTGGCAACGCTGGCCAGGTCGCGGCTGCCGCACGTAGGCTCGCCGAAGCAGCGGCCAAGGCAGCCGCGTCAACCTCGTCGAGGGCGTGGACCAGCGCTGCGGCTAGGGCTGCGTCGGAATCCATGCTGACACAATGGCACAAGCCTAGCTGTCGGGCAATCACGACGATCTCAGTGGACGACCGCGCGTACTTCGCAGTACCAACGTACGGTGACTTCGACGCAACCTTGCCTCGGCGCAGATGAACTCCATGCGTGGGTTGCAGGTACCCTAGGTGACACCGAGCGCCAAGCTGCCGTGCGCCATGTTGCAGATTGCAGTGAATGTCGGACGGCGGTGTCGGCGCTGGTTGAAATTGCCGCGATGCAACGCGGCGCGTCGGACGCCAGTATCACCAGCGATGGTCCAGCCGTGACCGCAGCAATCACAGCATCACCCAATGCAAGCACCATGGAGACCGACGCGCTTGCAGCTGCGCCGCGCACCATCGGGCGGTTCGTCGTAAAGCGGACCTTGGGCCGTGGTGGCATGGGTATTGTGGTCGCAGCGCACGATCCATTGTTGAAGCGCGAGGTTGCCATCAAAGTAATTTCGCCAGTCGCTGGCGACACGCAGCTCGTCGATTTCGAAGCTCGGTTAGCGCGCGAAGCACAAGTCCTGGCGAATTTCCGCCATCCCAACGTGGTGGCCGTGCATGAAGCTGGGCGCGACGACGATCGCTTGTACATGGTGATGGACTTGATCGAAGGCCAATCATTGCGAGCCTGGCTAGCGCATGAACGACCATCGTGGCGGCAAGCCCTGCAAACCTGTCTTGCGGCTGGCCGCGGGCTCGCTGCGTTGCACGCCGCTGGCGTAATTCACCGCGATGTGAAGCCCGACAACATCTTGGTTGCGCACGATGGCCGGGCCGTGATCGTCGATCTTGGATTGGCGTTTCGCGACGATGCCAACGAGCAACCAGCCTTAACTCGCACTGGTGCCATCGTCGGCACACCGCGTTTTATGGCCCCCGAACAAGTCGCTGGCGCGCGCCTCGACGCCCGCTGTGATCAATTTGGATTTGCCGCCACCACCCTAACCGCGCTTCGAGCCAGTGGTACCGAACCACCGCCTCGGCTCCGTGCGGTGTTAGCGCGTGGCATGGATCCGGACGCGAGCGCTCGCTACCCGACCATGAACGCTCTGCTCAATGCGCTCAACGCCGCACAATATGATCGTCGCCGTCTGATCTTTGTGATCGCAACTGGGGCCGTGCTGGTAGGTGGCGCAGCGACGGCAATTGTAAATCAACGTTCATCGCCAACGCCGCCAACGCCCGTCGAGGTAGCGCCGACCAACGCCGCACCGACGCAACCGACCGCTGTTGAAGCACCGACGGTAGATGCCCAGCCGCCGGACGCCCGACCAGCTCGTCCGCAACCTAAAACAATCACGGCCACGACACCGGCGGCACACGACGCACCGCAACCAGCAACCAGCGCGACCAACCCACCGGCAAAAACGCAGCTCAACCTTCAGCCGGCGACAATTCAAATCGCTGAAATGTTTTTGCAACTGAACTGTGACGGCCTACCGGGCCCTTTATCAAAACCATCGGTACGCATGGCCGATTGGGGCACCGTCGAGCGGGTTGAAATGGTTGAACGCATATCGGCCTTGGGCGATTCAGGCAAAACTGTACTTTACCAAATCAAGGGCCAGCGCAGCCGCTATGTGATCGACGGCGCATCCGTTGACTTCCGAAAATCGACGCTGGCACTGCTGGCCGAGGTCGGTGACTGGGTCATGTTCTGTGTCAACGACAATTACGATGCCGCCAATTTTCCCGCTTCGTGGGGCGAAGTTTCGCTCACTAATAATTACGCCCGCATCGCCGGGCCGCCAGCCTTCGCCAGCCGCACGCCGGTGCCGCAGTACCTCACGCACCCGCGCGCAGGCTTCACTGGCTCACAACCAACTCAACGCTGGAAATTTGCAGCCGACACCGTCGTGTTAGTGCGCGATCAAATCGAGGCGATCCAACCCGATGGGCTGGTTGATTTCGGCGGATGGTTGCTCGATGTACCGGCCGGCATTCCCGGTGCCCCGTTAGTCGCTGCCAAGCGCACGTTGTGGATCTCGGCAACATTCACACGATTTGACATCACCAGCGGCAAACCGCTTCCGGTATTTACGGCAACGCACCTCGAAGCTACGTTGTTTACTGCGCCGTAAACGGCATAGAGTCTTACGGTTCGCCGACGGCAAGCATGGCATTGATCGGCGGTGCGCCGGTGAAATCAAACACCCATTGCTCGCCGCCACCGAGTAACCCGCCGTCGAGGGCCAACATAATTTTGGGGGCATCGGCACGAAGCAAGTTTGCGCCTTGAAAGACAATATAATTGCTGCCGATCACGCGCGAGATGGTGCGCGTGACATCTGCGATCGTAGTTTCATTTTGGGTAATCACGCGACCATCGGCTTGCGGAATATGTTCGATGCGCCCGGTTTTTACGTAGCCACGATCGCCGTAGGAAATGTCTGGCAGTTCTTTAGACTCGAAGCGAGTCGAAATCTTGCCGCGAATTTTGCGACCATCAGCGGCCACCAGCGCCAACGCCGCAACAAATTTTTTATCGGCATGTGAGTCTTCTACGCTACGTGCAGTCACACGGTAGCGCACCACCACCGAGGATTGGTCAGCGGCCTCGATGCGAAAAAACGCGTCTAAGCAGTACCAATCTTGCACCTTAGCGCAGTCCTTTTGAAATTGTTTGTCGCCCCCAGGCAACCGCATCTCGCCGCCAACTTGGCCCTGCATTGGATTGGTCGCAGGAATGGAATGGTGCTTCATAGGGATACAGCCCATCCACAGTGTGGCGAAGGCGGTCACCACCAACAAACGCGACCAAGCGGTGACAAATGAAAACAAGGAGCGCATACGGGTTGATTCAATCTTTGACGTCATCATGGCGAAATCCTGCGGGCTAGTGGCACCACTCACCCACCGTCCGATGACTGCGAGCGTGGGCCTTTCCTTGGTAGTGGGGCGCCACCGCCAACCGTCGCGCAAAATCGACATGGCCTCAGTCGATTTCTGGAGTTTTGACCGGTCAGCCTTGACGGCTCGACGCACAACCTAGAAAGATGCGTGATTACATGCAAGTACGTCCAGAAATCCAAACCACGTTAGCAGTCGTCGCTGCACTGATGAGTACAGCGGGCCTCGCCGCAGCGGCCGGCCCAAGCAAAGGCCTAACCGTCGATGACATGTTGGCAATGCAACGCGTCGCTGAACCGGCGGTGTCACCCGATGGCAAGTGGGTGGCCTACACGCTGCGCACCACCGACATCGCGGGCAATCGTGGTCGTACTGACCTTTGGTTGGCGACTGTCGACGGCAGCAGCGTGCGCCGACTCACCGCCGCACCTGAGAGCGAAGGGTCGCCGACGTGGTCGCCCGACGGCAGCTACGTGTATTTTTTATCGTCGCGCGGTGGCCGGTCGCAAGTCTGGCGCATTGCGCCGAGCGGTGGTGAATCTGAAGTTATCACCAGCGTCGCTGCTGATATTGGCGGATTCAAGATCTTCCCCGATGGCAAACGCCTGTTGTTAGCGATCGATGTTTGGCCGAACGCTAAAACCCTGGCTGCCTCCAACAAGCTCGACGACGAACAAGCCAACGCGCCCAGCTCGGCCAAGGCGTATGACTCGTTGCTGTTTCGGCACTGGGACACCTGGGAAGACGGCAAGTACTCGCATCTGTTTACGTGGACACCACGCGAAGTCACCAGCAACGCCGATAGCGTCGTCGATATCACGCCCGGCTTAGCCACCGATGCGCCGAGCCATCCGTTCGGTGGCATGGAAGAAATCAGTATCAGTAGCGACGGCAAATATGTTGCCTACGTGATCCGCAACAGCGGTAAAAGCAACGCGTGGAGCACCAACACCGATGTGTTTTGGGTCAACACCGACGGCCGCAACAAACCGGTGAACCTTACCGTCGACAACCCAGCCTACGATTTCGCTCCGACGTTGTCGCCCGACGGCAAATCGATGGCGGTATTATCGATGGCCCGGGCTGGCTTTGAAGCCGATCGCCAGCGTGTGCGCATCATCGACATGGCCAGCCGCAAAACCCGGACGCTGACCGAAGCCTGGGATCGCTCGGCCAATTCGCTGAGCTGGAGCGCCGACAGCAAACAGTTATACACCTCGGCCGACAACCTCGGTCAGCAATCGATTTTCAGCATTGATGCAGCCTCAGGCAACGTGAAGTTGCTGATTGAAAAAAGTGACAACTCGGCGCCTAGCGTTGCCGGCACGCGCTTGGTGTATTTGCACAACTCGCTGCGCCAACCGACCGAGATTTTCACGGCTGCGCTCGACGGCAGCGATGCCAAAGCGCTCACGCATCATAACGATGCCCGGGTCGCTGCGATCGCGTGGGGCGACTACGAACAATTCACGTTCCAAGGCGCAAAAGGCGACACGGTGTACGGCTACGCGATGAAGCCAGCCAAATTCAACGGCAAAAAAGCCCCGGTAGCCTTGCTGATTCATGGCGGTCCACAAGGCAGCATGGGTGATCACTTTCACTATCGCTGGAATCCCCAAGCCTTCGCCGGCGCTGGTTTTGCGTCGGTGTTTATCGATTTTCATGGCTCAACCGGCTATGGCCAAAAGTTTACTGATGCAATTCGTGGTGATTGGGGCGGCGCGCCGTACGAAGATCAAATGAAAGGCCTCGACGCCGCGTTGGCGAAATTTGCGTGGCTCGACGGTAACCGCGCCGTTGCCGCTGGTGCGTCGTACGGCGGCTACATGATCAACTGGATCAACGGCCACACCGATCGCTTCAAGGCCTTGGTCGTACACGACGGCAACCTCGACGAGCGCATGGCCTACTACGACACCGAAGAGCTGTGGTTCCCAGAATGGGAACACGGCGGCACCCCGTGGGAAAATCCAGCTGGTTACACCACTCACAATCCCATCGACTTTGTGAAGAACTGGAAAACCCCAACGTTGGTAATCCATGGCGCGCTTGATTTTCGCGTCGTCGATACCCAAGGCATGTCGACCTTCACCGCCTTGCAACGCAAAGGCATTGCCAGCCGCTTTTTACATTTTCCCAACGAGAATCACTGGATCCTCAAACCGCAAAACTCGCAGCGTTGGCACCAAGAAGTACTTGGTTGGATTGCCAAGTACGCGAAGTAGCGGGATGGCCGCTTGCCCGGTGACGCGCGCGCTACAACGGCGCCGAAATCGAAAGCATCCATTGGCGAGCTTGCGGCGTGGCCGCGGTAGCCGGAGTGTCATCGAAAGAAATCACGGCGTAGTCGACGACGAGCGCTGCGCCAAATCCGAGAAAGCCACCACCCCACGTCTTGGCCAGGCCACCGGCTACCGAATCCCCGCCACTGACAAGCGCCCCTAGCAAAATCCCTCCTAACGGAAAAAGTACGCGGCTGCCCAAACTCAAACCAGCGTTGCCCCAGTTACCATGCGCAGCGTGCAAGATTGGAGCGCCGAGGAGCAGTCCGCCAGCACCGGCGACAGCGAGTGGCGTGAAACGCCGATTGAGGCCCAACGCCATCGTTCCAACGGATGCCGCATCAACCGTCATAGTTTGCCAGCCGTACCAATCGCCATTGCGATTGTCAGCCACTCCTACCGAAGGTGCAGCACAGATTGTTACAAGTAGCGCGGTCGCAGGCCACATCTTGTGGGTAACGATCGCCCCACCTCGCGTAGATGTTTTCAGCGCGGCCTCTCGGAAAACTACGTTCATCGAAACTTTGAACATACCCACGTTGCAACCGTACCACCAAGTGAAACTCGAACCGCGAAGCGCTGTTGGTGGTGGGGGCGCGATCACGGTTTGCTGGCGCCCAGTGCTATACGTTCGACGCTAGCGCGCCGTGAACATCAGGGACGTCCGCTACTTTTTCGCCGCTAAAGTACGCCATCGTTGCCTGCCATAAAAAACGTATGCCCTTGGTGCCTTGCAGGTCCCAAAATTCGCCGGTTTCAACTGGTACACGAATGAGCACCAACTCCGGATCGTCTTTGCCGGTAGGAAACCAAATACGCCAGGACTCATTCCATAACCGGGATATTTCAGCTGGATCCTGACTCAGCACACATCGGCCGCCAATCGAAACGTAGCTCGTCGCACTCTGCATCGTCACCAAAACATCGGGGTGTTTGCGGATCTCTTCGATCTTCGCGCTCGTCATCGAAGTCGAGAAACAAATCGTATTGCTCGCACTAACTTCAGCGATCGCCATCGGCCGCGCCCGGAGTTGACTGTGCAGGGCACTGTTGGTGGGGTCACTAAACGCCGGCGCTAGCTCTTGGGTCACTAACATGGCGACGCGAAAATCCTTCATTAAATCGATCAATCGATGCGCGACATGCTCGTTTACTTCGGGACGGATGGTAGTGGAACTCGTTGATGAACCATTTTTTTTCATTGCGATAATGCCTTGCTAGTTAGTGTTGGTTGTCAAAATATTTCATGGCCGTGCTACCTGCGAGCGCCGCCATCGCACTCATCGCCGTGCCCCAGACGGTATCGATCAGGGACAGTTGCCATGGCCAGCCTCGGAGCGTGCCTAGATTGGTCAAGTCGTAGGTGGCGTACGCGAAAAACCCAAACATCGCTGCTGCGAAGATAGTTTTGCTGGAACGCGTGGCGGCTTGATGGGGAATGACGGCGAACACCATGAGGCTGAGCGCAAACAACGGGTAAAAAACTCCAATCGCTAGCCAGTTAGATTTTTCTGCCATCAAATGGCCAATGCCATTTCGGTACATTTGTTTTGCAATCACGCCGAGCCAAACCATGTCGACCACGATCAGTACGACAAGCGTGGTCACATATCCGACCAGATATTTTTTCAAAATTGCCTCGGATCGGCGAACGCCCAATGTGACTGAAAATTTTCCAATGTCATGTAGTTCAACATCAGCAAGTACTGCGCCACTTGCATGCATCAACGACATCGATGGCAAACGACAATTTGCACTGATCGTATGAGGTGCTGGGCATTGTCAGCATTGCTGTCACGGCTCGCCGTGCGAGCGATCGAGCACAGTTGTGGCGTTCTGGTCAATTGCGAGAATGAGGCCGGGTAGCGACCCACGCGACGCTTGGCCGTAAGCCCTCATCGCAACGAGCAGGGCCACGGCGCGAGACTTGCTAGGACCTGTTTACATGACCTATCAAAGCGTAAATCCCTTCAACGGCAAAACTTTGCAGACGTTCGCCGAACACACCGATG
>JAYWHS010000806.1:0-9168 GCA_043777635.1 Kofleriaceae bacterium
GCCAACGCCAACGGTGCCCGACGAGGTTTTGGCGTTGATGCCATCGTAGCTACCGACGATGAAACGGCCTTGCAAGTCGACGGCGAAGTTGCGGTTCGATAGCAATTCGTAGCCCGCGCCAATCAATGCTGCGCCGCCGTTGTCGATCACCAATTCAGCGTCGGTATTGGACGAGGTGTTGGAAAGTTTGGCAAAGCCAATGCCGCCTTTGAGCCACAAGCGCGGGGAGATCCAATATTGCGCTGCAATCATCGCGGCGCTTTGGGTTAAGAAGATGGTGTCGTTGGTCTGTTCTTCGACGGTTTGGGCGTTAACCTGTAGCTCTAACATCAGCGCGAATTGTGGGCTGAGCACGCCGCCGATGTGACCACTCACTGCAAAGGCCGCCGGATTGGTGGTGCAGTTGTTACACATAACCGTTTGGTCGCCGACCGACATTCCGCCAAAGCCAAGTGATAAACCCGCCGTCATGCGGCCGGTGCGATCAACGAAGCCGCCGGGTGCGGAGTTTTGCGGTTGTGAATAGTAGCCGCTGCCGCGTGGGGCTGGGGCGTAATAGCCGCCGTTAGGTTGCGCGCTGGCAGTGCCAGCCGCCGTGCCAGCGAGGGTTGCAAACAAAGAAGCGGCTAACACGGGAATGAGTGATTTTTTCATAAGGTGCTCCTTGAGCGATGTTGCCTTAGTGTATCGCAAGTTCCAGGCCAGGGTGACAACCTGATTGGCGACATGCGTATATCTACAATCGCTCGTAAATTCAGCCGCTTGTATTGCCTCGTACAGGCTAGCGCTGCGCCACTACGCCACAGCTGTGCGCGCCGTGAACCGCTGTTCACGTCGTATCTGCGACACCTGGTGAGAACTCTCGTCGCGGTTTGGTAAGTGGCGGTTGGTGCAACGCCAAGATCGCCGCGTCAGCTCAGCCGTTTGCAATAACATGACCCAATTTCCCCAGCGTTTTGCATCGGTTCTGCCTGGCCCGGCTCGTTCAAAATCGGGCCGACGAATCTTTCTAACCGTTTCGGCGGTCGCGCACGTCGCATTTGCCGTTGGTTTTGTCGCGGTTGGCATGTGGCATATCGAGAAGCTTGATGCTGGGCGTGATGAAATGTCGTTGTCTGTATTCACGCCGCCGGGCAATTCAGGTGGCGGTGCAGCACCGCGTGCAGCCGCTGCGGTTGCCAAAAAGCCACAACGGCACGTTGTCAAAACCTTGGCGCAGCCCACCGCAAAAATCGATCGCGTGATCACAACCGAGCCACCCGCCGATGAACCGCCGGGCGATGGCGGCGGCGGTGACGGCAAAGGCATTGGGGTACCAACCATTGGTAGCGGTTGTGTGCAGGAGCCGTGCGGTGTGTGTGAAATTCCAGTGGTCTTGCCGCCGGTGGTTTTGCCGCCGGTAGTGGCGCCGCCGGTACTTGCGCCTAGTATTGTCCCGCCTTCGGTGGTTGCGGGTTTGCGAATTTCCGGCGAGACCCAAATCGAACCGCCCGATTTGGTGCGGACTGCGATTTCACGCGACGGTGCGACGCGCGTGATTGGCACCTTCAAAATGTGTCTCAATGAACGTGGCGAGGTTGCCAATGTCATCACGCTTAGATCCACCAAGTACGCCGGCTACGACGACGAAATCAAACGCACGATGCGTAGCTGGCGGTATCGCCCGTATTTGATTGGCGGCAGCGCGGCTCCGGTTTGTTCGGTGGTGACGTTTTCCTACGTGCAATAGCGCGTGGTACAGTTCGCCATGTCAAAAAAGTGGCGTGGCGCTGTGGTGGCAACCGTGAGTGCGACAGTGTTGTCCATTGGCTGTGGCTCAAACGGGAACAAACTCACCGACGCTGGCTCGATGAACGATGGCAATGTCATCGGGACACCCAGCGGCTCTGGCCGATATTTTGATCACGGTTTTTTCTATGATGATGTTTCGCAGGTTGCGGCTGCGCCAACGTCAAAAGCCCAGATCGCTGCGCTGCGCGCTGCCGGCGGTTGGGGCCAAGGCGATGTGATGCGCATTGATTTTACCATTGACGTCGTCGACGCGGTGGCGACCACGACCCGCGCGCCATATGCACCGCGTGAGGTTTCGGTCGATTGCGACGAAGCGCCAGTGCCTTTGCCGGTCGGCGGCACGATTGAAGGCGAACCTGGCTATACCTGTTCCGATCTCAGCTCGGATTGCCATTTGCTGGTCTGGGCGGCGCACGAAAAGAAATTGTACGAGGTGTATCAAGCCAACGTCGTGGCCAACCAAGTACAAGGCACATGTTTGGTTGTGTGGGACACCGCGCGCAAATATCCAGCGAGTGGACGCGGCGAGCAGTGCACCAGCGCCGACGCTGCCGGCTTCCCGATGGCGTCATTGTTGTTTTCAGCCGATGAAGTTGCGGCTGGCAAAATTGACCACGCGATTCGATTTATTTTGCCGAACGATCGCATCAAACAAAGTTATGTCCACCCAGCGAGTCACGGCACGCGCACGACCGGCGGTGCCAATGCGCCATCGTATGGCGTGCACTTGCGGCTGCGTGCTGATTTTGATCTGAACACGTTGCCGACGGCAGGCGCCCGCGTTGTTGCGCGCGCGATGCAAACCTACGGCATGTACCATTCCGACGGTGGCAACATCGCGTTAACTGCGCAAAGCGATGTGCATACTGTCGCCAAATGGGATGGCTTGCTCGATTCACGCGACCTTGCCAGTTTGAAGGTCGAAGATTTTGAAGTCATCGATCACGGGCCGAGCATCCCAGTGACATTTGACTGCGTGCGCAACTAATTATTCGACGTACATCGCGTCGATCTGCACTGCATATTTTTTGGCAATGACGCTGCGTCGCAGTTTCATGGTTGGCGTGTATTCGCCTGATTCAGTCGAAAAAGCAGTGGGCAGTACGGTGAATTTTTTTACTTGTTCAACCCGGGCTAGATGCGCATTGCCGGCATCGATAGCTTGTTGAATCTCGGCGAGCACGGTTGGATCGCTATGTTTGCCGGTGGCTTCCGGGCTCAACGTGAGCAGCACAGTGAGGAATTTGCGGCGGTCGCCAATTACCACCGCATCGGCTACGTGTGCACAGCGCTGAATTTCAGCTTCGATGTTGCGCGGTGTAATGTTTTTGCCACCCGCGGTGATGATGATTTCTTTCTTCCGGCCGACGATGCTCAAGAAGCCGTCGCGGTCAAATTGACCGAGGTCGCCCGACGCTAACCAACCATCATGAAGAATTTCGTCAGTGGCCGCTTGGTCTTTGAGATAGCCCAAAAATACATTCGGGCCTTTGATCATAATTTCGCCGTCGTCGGCCAGTTTGACTTGCAAGCCTGGCAATGGCACGCCGACGGTGCCCAGTTTGGTGCGACCTTTGAGGTTTAGCGAGGTTGGGCCACTGTCTTCAGACTGCCCGTAAATTTCAGAAATCGGAATGTCGATCGATTGAAAGAACTCGAGAACCTCACGCGCAATCGGCGCGGCACCGGTGATGCACTGCCGCACGCGATCGAAGCCCAAGGCGACCTTTACTTTGTGCAGTACCAATTTGTTGGCCACTTGATATTGCAGCTGCAAGCTGCGCGGAATCGACTCGCCTTGATTCTTGCGAATATGTACCGCGGTTGCCACGCTGCGCGCCCACGTCAACAGGTGTTTTTTGACGCCCGTGACTTCGGCGAACTTCTTGAGCATCGCGCTGTGAAATTTTTCCCAAATCCGTGGCACACCAAAAAATAGGGTGGGGCGCGCAACGCGCAGGCCATCCGGGATTTTTTCCAGCGATTCAGCAAAATACACGGTGGCCCCGACGGTGGCGGGCACGTGAATTGACGCCATTTGCTCAGCAATATGCGACAGCGGCAAATACGACAACATCACATCGCCGGGCGCGCCGCTGCCAGCGTCGATCAACGTGGTTGCAGTCCAGGCTAAGTTGCCATGCGACAACATGACGGCTTTGGGTGGCCCAGTGGTACCCGACGTATAAATCAGCGTCGCTAGATCCGCTTGTTCGATCGCATTGATGCGTTTTTCAAGTTCGTGGTCGTCGGCCTTGGCGCCTTTGGCCATGAATTGCGTCCAGCTCCAAATATTGTCGGCTGGGTCGGCGCTGGCGTCGGCACCCTGCATCAACACGATGTGTTGCAAATGCGGCAGCTGATCGCGGACCGCGACAACTTTGGCCATCTGTTGAGCGTTTTCTACCAGCACGATAGGCGCTTCGCTGTGATGCACGATGTAGTGCACTTCACTTGACGAGCACGTGGTGTAAATGCCGGCAGGCGCAGCGCCGGCAGCCATGGCCGCAATATCAAAAATGGTCCACTCCGGTCGGTTGAAACCTAAGATCGCCACTCGTTGCCCGCGTTGGACGCCCAGCGCGATCATGCTTTTGGCAGCACTGCGAATTTGCTCAACATAACGTTGCCACGAGGTGGTTTGCCAGTTGCCTTGATGGTTGGCGACATAGGCTGGCGTAGTCGGGCGAACCTTCGCTTGTTGCATGACACGGCGAACGATGTTGTCATTCATGACTATTTCTTCTTTGCGAAATATTGAGTAACTCGCCGCGATCCTTTGCTGTAGATTCGGCTGTCGCTCATTAGCTTGCGAATAGGTAACTGCAAATCTTTGGTGGTGGTGCCAAGGGCCTTATTGATTTGCTCCATACGCTGCCCAGGGTTGTTCAGAATATGTAAGCGCACCCGTTCCATCATGTCGACGAGTTCAATATTGGTGCGTTTGCCGCCGGTCTTGCCGACAAAACGTAGCTGGCCGTTGGCTTGGTCGTGGAACGCGCGTTGCAGTGTTTCGACCGCGGCCAATTGCGCCAACTCGGTTACACCGGCCACAAACTCGGCTACCAGTTTATTAATCTGCTGCTGAAAGTTATTCATTCTGAGTACCGGCAGCGTACATCAATCAATGACTATGGCTTAAATACTTTGGGCATGTCTTTGAGCACTGCGTACACCATCGGGCCGCGATCTTTTTCCGCGAGGTGAGCTTCGGCGTAATCAAGTATGCCGTAGACCCGGTCGCTGGCTTCAAGCGGCATTTGCACCGAAGGATGAAAACCCAACATTAACGTTTTAGCTGCCGGTAACGCATTGCCATTCCAATTGGCGGCCGAGATTTGTTTCATTTCATCGACGCTGACGTAGTCCACCATGATGCCGTTGTCAGGTACCTCTAAGATCGACAAGGGCAATAAGCCTGGCATCAGCACACTGGTATCACTTGGATAATACGGCTGGCTGGTGTCGCCCATTGGCGTCCAGTTGGCCATGTTCCAACGATACAGCTCGCCGGTGCCTTGGTTTTGCCATTCTTCGAGGCGTGCCCAGTTTAAGGCGCTGGTGTCGGCGACGTAGCCGTGGCTTGCCAAGGCTTTGAGGGTGCCGAGGTCGGCGGTCCAGCCACCAGCGCGAAACGTGACCGGTTTGCCTAGCCCGTTGGCCATGAATAAGCCGTCTGCGTCGTCGAGCAATTTGCCAAACGTGGGTTCGTCATAGGCCGCAACTTTCACGGTGTAGCCGCTGAGATCTTGCGCGTACACCGTGGACTGATCGGTGATGCAGGTGACCTGGGCGTGCGTGACAAAGTTGCAATATGGATGAATGTGCAAGCCAATTTCATCGCCGTGCATGTCGCGTGATGCAACCAACCATTTGGTGATGTCGACCCGACGCGCAGGGTCGAGCTGCGGGTCGGTATAGGTGTAAGGCCCAACAAAATGGGTGAACATCAACGACGGATGTTTGCGCCGCATCGCATCCATGATGAGCAAGGAGGTCTCGCCAGGTTCGGAAAAATCCCAATCGGTAGCCATCAAGAAGTACAGCGGCGCGCTGCGATGCACCGTGCGCTTGGCGAACGCGGTGTCAGCGCCGTCGGCAGCAAATAATACTTCGTAGTCGCCAGCGGCCAAGGCGCCTAGATCTTGTTGCCAACGGAATTTGCCGTCGACGACCGGTAACCGGACACCTTGCTGATCGCCTAGCCAAACGTCGACGGTGGCAACGCCCTCTGGTGCAGCGATGGTGGCATCGATCGCTGCTTGGCCGGCAGTTACCGCATCTTGAATGAGATACCAGTTGCGCAAGCCAGCGATGACGAACGCGGGATCATTGCTGGTTGGAGGTGCTGGCGGCGTGGCGCTTGGGCCAGCTGGGTCGCCACTGCAAGCCGCTGCGAACAAGAGTGCAAACACACTGCGTTTCATGGCCGGCACGCTAGCACGCGCAGCGCGCTGAATCATCGAATTTCGCAGCGTTGGCGGCGCGGGCTGGGTTATTCGGGACGAATGCCAGCGTCGGTCAGTTTGGTCGCTGACATTGGCATGAACGTTGCGCCGGTGGTGGCCATTGGCGGACGAACCCAGTAGCTATTGGCGAAGTTGCCAGTACGGCCGGCCAACGCAGCGCCGCCGGCAGGATCGAGGTCGTTGTCGTTTTCGTACCAGTTGTTAAACGTGAAGTCAGCGTTGGTACCGCCGTAAAACATCAAGCCGTACACCGACGAGCGAATATTGTTGTGGGACACTTTGATCGTCACATCGCCGCCAATGTGCAAATTACAGTGTTCGTAGATCGATGTAGCGCCGCCGATTTCCGAGTACTCAATCGTGAGGGCGCCAGCGTTGGCAACTACAATGTCGCCGGTTGATTCGAGCAACAACGAATCGCGAATGGTCAGCGTGCCACTGCCCAAGTTTGCGCCGCCGTTTTGCATTTTTTGAATTTTGCTGCGGGTTACGGTAGCGGTGCCGCCGCCGACATCAACAGCTTTTGAAATGTCGCTAATGTCAGCGTGATCGAGGGTCAGCGTTGCGCCGGCATGTACATAGAAGGCGGTTGCGATTTGGCTTGCATCAAAATATGCCACGTTGGCGGTGCCGCCCATTTCGACCACGACGCCAGCAAAAATACCGGAAATCGGTTTGAGCGAAACCCGGCTTGCAGCGGTGCCATTGACTTTGAGGGTGCCGCGGACGCGCAGGTTTTTGCCGGCCGGGCCAGTAATTTTGGTGCCGGCATCGACGGTAACCGTGACACCAGCGGCAATCGTAATAGTGTCATTGAGCACCTTGGTGCCGCTCCAGGTTTCATCGGCCGTAATCAAATTGCCGACCGCTGGTGGAGCATCAACCACCACGCCTGGTGCATCGACGCCGGTTTGGGTGTTCGAGCCACCGACGTCACATCCGACGGTCAACAACGAAGAGAAAGAGAGAGCAGCTAAAAGGCGAAGTTTCATACTGCGACAATACAGCAACCCACGTGCCAGTTGGGAGCCGGCACCGCGAGGCTAGACCGTTGGATCTATTGAGCGGGATGCGATGTAGGCCCAGTACCTACGGCACATGCGCGGTGATACGCCCCCAGATCCTGAGGAGAAAATCCCCAGGCGGCGCGCAACATGGAGCGAACCCGCGAACGAGCGAACCCGCGAACGCTGGGGAGCAGGCCTATGGGACATTTGTGTCGCGGTTTGGCACGGTCGGACGGAACAGGTCGTACGGTTGTGGTGAATAGTTGCGGGTGTTTAGTTCGATCGGTAAGTTGGCGCAGTGCTTGCTCTAGACTCGGTTCATGAACACGTACGTAGCAAAGTTGGTGACTGGTGTTGGCGTCATCTTAGGTGTTTGTGCCGGAGCTGGGTGCGATTTGTATTTTGGCCCGGATCACACCCAGATTCCTGATGCCCAGCAATGCCAAATCGATCAAGATTGCATCGACCGTGGCGTGGGTAATCAATGCCACAGCGGGATTTGTTACATCAGCGAGTGCTTCGATCCAGGTGGCGGGCCATGTATCGGAATTGATGCCGGTGGTCAATGCGGTGATGGGCAGCGCGCGGACACAGAAGCCTGTGACGACGGCAATCAACAATCCGGCGACGGCTGTTCCGCCGATTGCAGCTCGACTGAAGCTTGTGGCAACGGCCTGGTCGACACAGTGCGCAGCGAGCAGTGCGATGACGGAAATTCAAATAACAGCGATACATGTGGCAATGATTGCAAGCTCACGGTTGCATCGTGCGCGGGCACGGTTACCTGTGCATTGTTGCCGCCGACGTGTATCGCGGAAGAAGTGCCGTTGTTGGTCAATGGTTGTTACACCGGCGAGTGTCGATTGATCGCAGCGTGTGATGTGCCACCAACGTGCGCTGCAATCCGCCAAGAAGCAGCCTGTCTAGCGCGCACCGATTGTGAGGCATCGTATACCGGGCGCAATTGCCAACAGCCTGATGGTAGTGCGTGTCGGGCCGGTGACACGCAATGTGTTTGCGAAAGTTTTTCATTCGCAGCGTGCGCGACGGGTAATTAATTTGGTACACGCGCGGTATGCAAGCCGAAAGCATGGCCGCCGAAACCTTGAGCCGTTCACCACACAAACCACGCATTCTTTTTCTTTATGGATCGTTGCGGCCGCGCTCGTATAGCCGGCTGTTGGCCGAAGAGGCGGCGCGAATCATTGAAGCGATGGGCGCCGAGGTTCGGATCTACAATCCGGCGGAATTGCCGATGTACGCCAGCGTTGCGGCGGATCATCCCAAGGTTCAAGAACTCCGGGACTTGAGCGTGTGGTCCGAAGGTCAAGTTTGGTCGTCGCCGGAAATGCACGGGGCAATTACCGGTGTGATGAAGAATCAGATCGACTGGATTCCACTTGAAATCGGCGCAGTACGGCCGACCCAAGGCCGCACGCTTGCGGTCATGCAAGTGAGCGGCGGCTCGCAGTCATTTAACGCCGTCAACACGCTGCGGCTGTTGGGCCGCTGGATGCGGATGTTCACCATTCCTAATCAATCGTCGGTGGCCAAGGCCTACGAACAATTCGACGATGATGGGCGCATGAAAGATTCGCCGTATCGTGACCGAGTGGTGGATGTCATGGAAGAACTCTACAAAATGACGCTGTTAATGCGCGATCATGTCGAGTTTTTGACCGACCGCCATAGCGAACGCAAAGAGGCGGCGCGCAAACAAACCGCTGCGATTGCAGCGCAAGCGACTAGTTGAGCGTCGCGTACCGCCGGTCGTGCAGTATCTCGGTTCATTTTGCCGCTGCAGCTAGGGCAGCTGTGTCGTGGTTTGGCCCGGTCGATGAGAACTCGCTGCACGTCGGAATGAACAGTTGCGAGTGGTTACGGCGATATTTGGCTTGGCT
>JAYWHS010000807.1:0-9151 GCA_043777635.1 Kofleriaceae bacterium
GAGCCGCCGCAAGACATCCTGTCCGAAGACCGGACAACCGCGCACTGGGAAATCGGCAAAACAATGCGACAAGGTCTACGGGCCGACCCCAACACGCTCGAAATGTTATTTGCGAAACCGACGATAATCGACCCGATGGGTACGATTTTACTCGATGTTCGCATGGCGATGGTTTCGCGCGAAATCTACGGAGCGTTTGGCCGTTACGCATTAGCCCAGCTCGACCGGCTGCAACACAATCAACGCTTGGCCGAGCATCGCGACACGACGTTGCAATGGCTGCGCGCCGAACCTGGACTCACCATTGATGCGGCGGCAAGCAGGTTGGTCGATGCCGCACAGATTGCCGCGCCAACCCGCCGCGATGCAATTGCGCGGGCCCGCGACTACCTTAAGCAACTGTATCGCTCGCTGTATGACCAACGCTTAGTAGCGAGCAACGAGTGGCAAGCCATGGCGCAGTTTGCACGCGACGATCCGCGCGCATTTGAGCTACCTCGCGACCTACGGCCCAAAAATGCCTACAATTTGATCCGCCTACTCGACGAAGGCATCCGCTGGCTGAGCGGTGAACCACCGACGGTGCGCGTGCCTGATGAGCTGCAACCGATACTGCGCGCCATCAAGTGTGGTGAATTACCGATGACCGAGGTGATGGCGCTGGCCCACGCCATGACGCCTCGGCTCGAAGCCGCACGTGATGCCAGCCCGTTGCCGATGCACGGCGATGTGGCGGCAGTTGAACACGCACTACGTACGATCCGCCACCAAAGCGCACGGCGCTTCGTCGAGCAAAGCCATGATGCCTGGGGTATGCTGGCCAGCGTGCCACCGCCAGCCAGCTATCAAGAGTAATGATGTTACAAAATCCTCACGATGTTGTGCCTGCTGAGCAATGGACCGTGGCCCAGCATTGGTTAACCCAACGCGCCGCCGAACGCCGGCATTTGACGATGTATTTATCCGGGGCCCATGCGTATGGCTTTCCTTCCCCGGATAGCGATCTTGATATCAAGTGCGTGCATATTGCCAAAACTGCGCATCTTTTGGCGATCACGCCGCACGACGACGGCCTCGAAGTAACCGAAATCGTCGATGGTGTTGAACTAGATTATTCATCGCATGAACTGGGCATGGTGGTGCGCGGCATCATCAACGGCAATGGTAATTATCTTGAGCGAGTGTTGGGGCCGACGATGTTTGACATCGATACGACAGTCTTTGGCGCGGCCCGCGACATCATCACCGGGCTGTTATCGCGACGCGTAGCCAACCACTACGCCGGTTTTGCATCGAGCCAGTTGAAGCTGTTTGATGCCAAGCCAACGGCCAAGCGGGCTTTGTATGTGCTGCGCACAGCAGCGACCGGCCGGGCCTTGCTCAGTGACGCCGTTATGGTCACCGATGTGCGCCAGCTCTTGCATTTTTGCCCGGCGGGGATCGATCAGCTGTTTGCCATTAAGCGGCTTGGCGAACGTGAATCGCTACCGCTGGCTATGGCGACCGAGTGGCGGGCCAGTTTGGCCGCTGCCATCGCGGCCATTGAATCGGCCAAACAACACTCGCCGTTGCCGGCAACGCCCACCGACAGCAATTTGCGCGCTGCCAATGAATGGTTACTTGAAGTTCGGCGAGCCAATTTTTAGCCACCTAAATGATACTAGGTAGATGGAATCGGCTGCGTTGCGCGTTGCTAGAACTCTATGGTGCCCAATCGATTATTGCATGAAGCCCCCTGGCGCTCGACGCTGCGCCGGTTTCGCCGCGCGCAGCTTGCCGCAGTACGGCTTGCCCGCTGGATTACTGAACCACAATTTGCCGCGTACTATGCGAGCGCACGGCCAGCCATCTGCCCTGGCACGGTGCGCAGTCCAATGGTGCGATCGGGCGCACATCCCGAACTCGAACGTGGCAAGCGCCATAACGTTGGGTTAGCGTGCACGGCGATTGATGGCCTCGCGCTGGGCCCTACTCGACCATTTTCGTTTTGGCGCAGCGTAGGCCCAGTAAATCAACAACGCGGGTTTATCGCCGGCATGGAATTGCAAGCGGGCTGCGCGGTGCCAACAATTGGCGGCGGCATCTGCTTGTTATCGAACGGGCTGTATCAACTTGCAGCGGAGCTGGGTTGGCCTATTCTCGAACGCCATGGCCATACCGCAGCGGTTGCCGCAGTCGATGCGCTCGATGCCACCGTGGCATTTCCACATGTAGATTTGCGCTTTGCGCCAACTGCACCCGTCGTGTTGTCGGCGGAGGTGCGTGGCGATGTGTTGGTCCTCGCGGCATGGGCGGCGGTGGCGCAAACCGGATCGGTAACGATCGAGCGCCATGTTACGCCGGTTGGCCCAGCCCCGACGCCGGTCGCTAGCTTGATTGTCGCGAATATGCCGCAGCAACATCACGTAGTAATTTCCCGGGTGATTCACGACGGTGTCAGCACGCGGCGCGAACTGTTATCGGCGCAAACCCGACGCCAGCTTGATGCGACCCAGCCAACCTGTTTGTCGTGCGATGAAACCACATGCGACGACGGCAATCGGCTGTTGCAGCGGGCGGGGTTACAGCGGGACCCAATGCCGAAATGAGTGCACCATGAGTAGGCGGCGATGACGACGATCTATATCGCTGCTGCTTCATCGCCATGGCTGATGCCGATGATGCGACGCCTGACCACGTTCGACGCGGTTTCGTTGTGGGCGCCGTGGGCCAATCACGGTGTGGCAGCGCACGCGCCCCAGCGGGTCCAGCGATTGGTGCCGACCCGCGTTGCCGCATTTCTAGCGCGACGACAACTGCCACCACCACTGGCCGGCGTTGGCCGACTGGTCATCGATAGACGATGGCAGGCAGTGCAAGCCGTACTTCGCATGTGGACGCACAACTCACGCGCCCGCGATTTGCGCGCTGGGTTGTATGAGCGTCGGATGTTGGCCGCCTGGACGTGCGATCGGTTGCAGCACTCACCGCTCGACACCGGCACACGCGACGTTGCAAGCCACGCAACAAATCAAACCGTCGATGACGCCGGCACGATCGTGGCCTCATCACTGGCGGCGCGGGAACCTTTTGCCGTCGCCAAAGCCCGCGGCATGCGGACTGTTTTGTTTCTGGATGTACCGCACCTCGCAACGTTACATGCCGACCTAGACCAGGCCGCGCAGCGCTGGCCAGCCGACCGCTATTTGCAGCATTTTCGAGCGCCAGCGTGGGCCATCGCGCGGCAGCACGCTGAATTCGAACTTGCCGATCGCATTATCGTCCGAGGACCGTACGCTGCACGCTCGGTCGCGACACAAGCTCGACGACGCCTGGCTACTATTGAACTTCTGTCGGCGCCGGCAACGGGCCCAAGGATCGAACATTCGACCGCCCCGGATGCGCCGTTATTGCTTGCTGGGCCAGCAGCGGGGCGCAGCGGATTTTCGTTGGCAGCCGACGCCGCTGCACGACGTGGGCGCAACTTGCTGGTACGTAGCAGCGCTGCCACCGAGCCTCAGTATCGCGCAACACGCGGGGTCCAATGGCTTGCCGCCAACGCCCCATGGCCGAGTGGCGTAGCTGCGATTGTGGCACCAGCGGTGTGTGAAGCATATGTGCATTTTCAACGTGACGCCGGGCTGAGCGTCATCGGCAGCGACAAAGTGGCAGGCGTGACGCATGTTACCGAACTCACAGCGGATGCGCTCGCTAACGCAATTGGAGTCATGGTGAGCTAGCGTTGCATCGGTAATTTTCTGTCCGTGAACGCTGGGGTATCCTACGAGTTTTCCCGCTGCGCAACCCTTGCGCCCGAGGTCAACGCCACGCTACAGACTGCCCATGTGGAAAGATTTTAAAGCGTTTGCGTTCAAAGGTAATGTTGTTGATCTAGCTGTCGGTGTCGTGATCGGCGGCGCGTTCGGCAAGATTGTGTCGTCGCTGGTAAATGCGATTATCATGCCGCTCATCCAAAAAATGCTAAATGCAGCCGGTGCGGATTTCGTACGTGACAAAGATGGCGTGATCCACTGGTTTCTCGGTGGTATCGATGTCGGTGCATTTCTTGGTTCTGTATTCGACTTTATGATCGTTGCGATTGTACTTTTTGTGATCGTCTCAGCAATCAAAAAAGCTACCGACAAACCAGCCGCACCAGCCGCACCGCCAGAGCCAACTGCGCAAGAAAAACTTCTCGGCGAAATCCGCGACTTGCTCAAGAAGTAATTCAAACTTACTCGCTGACTCCAACTAACGCAGCGCGGCTAAGTACCGCGCTGTTTTTCGTTTCGGGTCGGGTCGCGCTGTTCGCTACAGCGCACGCAGATCGCAGCAGCGGTTCAGTCGAAGCGTTTGTAGGTACGCGGCGGTGTCAAGCCGACTCGGTCAATGTGCAACGGCAAGCGCTCATCAAGATTGCCCATCGGCAATAATTCCAAACGGCTGCCGACCGACGCAGCAACGCACGAGTTCACTTCCACATCGACCCAAATTGCACGATTGGGAGGCATGGTGACGAGCACTGGCGTTTCCGGACCCGCGCCAGGCAACCGGCCCGGCGAGCGCGGTTCGCCACGATACCAATAGAAGTTGCCGCGCTGTTCGCAATCGTCACCACCGGTTGGCGTCACCCGTTGCACGAACGAGCCATCCAGTTCCACTTCGAGCTTGTACTTACCGTCGAGATCAACCCCGTGCCACACTCCAGCAAGGCGCTGCATCGTTGAATTTTGGCGCGATGAGCTTTGCGCTCCGCCACAAGCACCCGCCGTGCAAATCGCTGTAACTACGAGCCCGTACAATCCTCGCTGCATGGCGAAATAGTACCCGGATTGACGTAGTTGTGCAGCGTCAACCACAAACTTTGCCGGGACTTGCGCGGTTATCCGGTCCAGGCGACAATACTATATGCGTTGGGTTCCCTTGCTGGCGGTCGGACTTTTGCTGAGTTGTGGTGCCCCCGTGGTAAAAGACCGCGCTAGCCGCCCCGATGATGCCGAGGACGTAACGCCCAAGACCGCCGTGCGCGATGCCAAAGGTGTCGTCGATGAAATCCTCGGCGCGCTACGGCGTGGCAAAACCGACGCCCTGTTGCCGACGGTGGTCGATCAACTCGTGGTGCTAGGCCCCGGCGCAGCCCACCATTTCAGCTCGCGCAGCGATGCGGTGGTTGCCATGAGTGGGTATCTCAACGACCATCAAGACACCCTGGAAATCAGCGCTGGTAAACCGGTAGTTGGCGTCGCAACCGGTGGCCACTCGGTGTGGTTGGTGCAAAATCTTACGCTTGGCAATGATGCCTATATTGTCACCGCGCTGACCTCGGAAAAAAACGGCATCGCTCGGCTCGCTGCGGTGTTTGTATCGCCTTCGATGCCGATGAAAAAAATTCGCAAAGCGGCGAAAAGCGAACGACTTGCGATTCCATCACAGACGTTGCCAACTGCGTTCAAGGACGATCCAGGTGCAGCTGCCGCCTTGGCAGCATTCAACCGCGGCGTCGCGGATAACTCACTGTGGGAAGCCGACTTAATGGCCCAAAGTGAAGCCGACAAAGCATTGGTTATCGGCCCTGCTGCCGAACAATTTGCCTCGGGTGCCAAAGCGCTAAAAAAATACTGGAAAAAACGCAATGACAACGGTGTAGCGCTAAAGCTGGTCGACAAACCACGCAGTGGAAGTACCGAAGATGGCCAGTTGGCCTGGGTGACCGCCGCGGTTGAACAAACCGAGGACAATGATGATCCACTACCGCTACGTATTTTTGCGATCTACACGCATGACGATGAAGGTGCGTGGCGCTTGGCTGCACTGCACCAAGCCGTAACGACCAGCGACGACAAATAGCCTCAGCGGTTTATTGCGTACAAGTGACAGCTAACGTGCCGTTGCGGTCGTCGCACGCGAACGTGCCGGTGGTACCGAGCGCGGCACAACCGCCACCCTGACGACACTCACAAATGTCACAGCCGCTGCGCAACACGCAGCGATTGTCGGCGATGCCACCGGCCGGTACCGTGGTCACGCACAGAAATTGCTCGCTACAGGTAATTGTTCCGCAGGTGGTTTGCGCGGGCCCCGAACCAATGGAATCGGTGGACAAGCACGCTGCGGTTGCAACCGTACACAACCAACCAGCCAAGAGCCAACCACTAGATTTTCGCATCTCACCCGAGCCTCGGCCAACCAGCCAACGATTTCAAGTGCTAAGCGAGCTTACAAGCCTGTTCAAACGCCAGCCGTGGTCCGCGAGGATACAACTTGCTTACATCACCGTAGCCAAGATTTAGCAGGAACAAAGTTTGCCATTTGCCGTCGGGAAAGAACGCGGCATTGACTTTGCCGGCATCAAACCCGGCCATCGGGCCACAATCAAGCCCATGCGCGCGCGCGGCCAAGATGAAATATCCAGCAGCAAGATGCGCATTTTGTGAAGCATTGCGCTCGCGGCCTTCCGGCGGTAACCCAGCCAACATGTCGCGCATACCAGGAAAAACCGGGAACAACATCGGCATGTTTTCAAACCATTCGGTATCCCACGCCATAATCGCAGTCACCGGCGCTGCCATGGTTTTTTCAAGATTGCCGCTGGCAACACCGGGGCGCAGCAGCTCTTTGGCCGCTGGCGATTTTACAAACACAATCCGCAGCGGATTACCATTGGCGGCGGTTGGGCCCATCTTCGCCGTGTCGTAAACGGACATAAGCAGCGCATCGTCGACCGGCCGAGCCTGCCAACCATTGTGGGTGCGCGCGTTGTTGAAGAGTAAATCTAAACCAGCTGCATCAAGTGTTGTTGCCATAGAGTAGGAATACGGCGGCTCAAGCGCCAGGTCAACGTACGGTTCGGCACCAGATTGTTGCGCAGGTGCAATGATCGCGAGAGGAACTTGCGCGACGCTAGACTTCGACGCCGGCCAACTCTTTAGCAATGTGCGGAAGTTTAGAAAACGATTCTTTATCGAGGGCTTTTTCGAGTGCATCGTGGGCACTGATGGCACCGTCGCGGACAAATTTGTCAAGGGCGGCGTCCATGCTCTGCATACCGTCACTGATCCCAGATTGTATGAAGCTGCCAATTTGCGAGGTCTTGCCTTCACGAATCAGCGAGGCCAGCGCGAAGTTGCCAAGCAGGATTTCGTGAGCGGCAACACGACCGCTGCCATCAGCGCGCTTCAACAATTGCTGCGCGACAACGCCCACGAGCGAGTCGGCCAACAAGCCGCGAATTTGTGGTTGCTGCTCAGCTGGGAACGCATTGACAAATCGATCGATCGTGGCTGCCGCCGAGTTGGTATGCACCGTGGCAAAAATTAAAATCCCAAAGCTGGCGAGCTGTAGCGCGTATTTCATGGTTTCGGCACCGCGCAACTCGCCAACTAAGATCACGTCGGCATTTTCTCGGCCGGCACTGCGAATTGCTTCGAGGAAACTCGGCACATGTTCGCCGACTTCTTTGTGCGTAATCAGGCATTTTTTCGACTGATGCACAAATTCAACGGGATCTTCAATGGTCAAAATATGACCAGCGCGAGTCGAATTGATGTGGTCGATCATCGCGGCAAGCGTGGTCGATTTGCCGCTGCCGGTAGGCCCAGTTACCAATACCAAGCCGGCCCGCATGTCGGTAAGTTTGCGAATACCAGCCGGGACGCCGAGTTGATCCAAGCTCAAAATCTTGGTGGGAATTGTTCGGAACACCGCGCCAACCCCGGTCACTTTGCGCAAATAATTGCCTCGGAACCGCGCTTTGGCACCATAGGTATACGCAAAATCGAGATCACCGTTGGCCGCAAATAACCCACGCTGGTTGGGATTGAGCAGAGGATCGATCAACGCCGCAACTGCATCGGGGCTCAACGCAGTTTCCCCGTCGGGCACCAAGTCGCCTTTGATGCGCAGCATGGGCGGGTAATGCGCCGCAAGATGCAAGTCCGAACCGCCGCGCGCTAGCAAGCGATCGAACAGCTCGAAAATAGCTGGCGTGGCGCTCATTCTTTATCCTTTTTCCCGAACAACCCACCGAATTTCGATTTGATGTTGTCCATACTTTTGGCGGCTGCACTTGTTGGTCCAGCTGGAGGTGACGCAGCTGCGATCGCCGCTGCTGCTGCGGGGTTGAGCGCCAGAAGCATTTCCTTTTTGCTTTCGGCGGCGCGGACCGCAACTTCTTCGCTGATGCGACCGCTGCGGGCCAATTCAATCAACGAGTCATCAAAACGAATCATGCCAAATGCTCGACCACGCTGTTGCACGTTGGGCAGTTGAAACAGTTTGTTGTCACGGATTAAAACCGCCACCGGCAACACACCAGTAAGCAATTCGATAACCGGCACAACGCCGTTGTTTTCGATGTTCGGTAGTAACCGTTGCGCTACAATAAAACGCAAGGCACCGGCCAGCGATGCCCGCACTTGCGACTGATCATCCGGTGGAAACATATCGATGAGACGGTCGATGGTTTTAGCCGCCGACGGTGTGCTCATAGTGGCAATCACCAAGTGCCCGGTTTCTGCGGCGGTCAGCGCGATTTCAACGGTTTCGCGATCACGCAACTCACCGATGACGATGACATCTGGATCTTCACGCAGCGAAGCTTTGAGCGCGGTGGCAAAACTCCGCGTGGTGGTGCCAACTTCGCGCTGTGACACCAACGACATCTTGCGCGGGTGGAACACTTCCACCGGATCTTCAACGGTCAAAATATGATGCGGCTTCGATGCGTTGATCAAATCAACCAAGGCCGCGAGCGTGGTGGTTTTGCCATGGCCGTTGGGGCCAGCGATCACGACCAAGCCTTGGTGGTAACTGGTGACTTTCGCAAGATCTTTGGGCAAGCCCAAATCTTCAAGGGTCGGCACCCGGTCGATAACCAAACGAAACGAACCTTTGTAACCTTCGCGCTGCTTGCCGACGTTGGCCCGCAGACGGCCGCCGTTGGGAACATCAATCGCAAAGTCAGCGTAACCGCGATCAGCCAATTGTTTTTGCATCGCAGCGCTTAGCAGCGGCAACAGCATAGCTTGCACCGTTTGATCCGACATGGGTTCACCCATAGCGACCAATTCGCCGACGACACGCAGCATGGCCGGACGGCCCGATGCAATATGTAAATCACTGGCACCGCGTTGCCGCGCCTGTTTCACCAATGCAACCATCGCAGGCGGCACGG
>JAYWHS010000808.1:0-2687 GCA_043777635.1 Kofleriaceae bacterium
CGCCGCACTTCGGTCATTAAGGCGCGAGTTCGACTCATCGCAGCACTCCAACATCACCGTAATGCGGCCCAGGCTTACCGCCGACCCAAATGCCTTTACGGTCCAACCAGGCATCAAATTCCGGCGTTGCTGATTTGCCCAACAGCGACCGCACCGATCCGATATCGTGAAAGCTGGTGGATTGATAATTGAGCATGATGTCGTCGCCGACCGGCAAACTCATCAAGTACGTACAACCGGCCGCCGCCAACAACACCTTGAGCGACTCCAACTCATCTTGCGACATGCTGGCGTGATACGTGAAGCATGCATCGCAGCCCATCGGCAGGCCGAGCAGCTTGCCCATAAAATGATCTTCGAGGGCAGCACGAGTAATCTGTGGCCCGTCTTCTAAGTATTCAGGGCCGATGAAGCCAACTACCGTGTTGACCAAAAACGGCGCGTACCGTCGAGCCAAGCCGTAGGCCCGCGCTTCGACGGTGACTTGATCGGCGCCGTGGTGCGCTTGTGACGACAGCGCCGAACCTTGGCCGGTTTCAAAATACATTTGGTTCGGGCCTTTGGTCGAGCCGCGAGCTTTCATCATCGCCGCTGCTTCGTCGAGCAGCGCCACGCTAATGCCAAACGCCGCGTTGGCACCTTGGGTACCGGCGATCGATTGAAACATCAGGTCCATGGGGCAGCCCAATGCCAATGCTTTCATCTGCACCGTGATATGCGACAACACACAATGCTGGGTCGGAATTTCGTTGCGCTGCATCACATCGTCGAGGGCGCGCAAGATTTCGGCGGTTGACTCGGGCGTATCAGTGGCAGGATTAAGACCAATCACGGCGTCGCCACAACCGTAGGCCAAGCCTTCGCGGGTCGATGCTAAAATGCCCGGCACATGATCGGTGGGATGATTAGGCTGCAATCGCGAGCTCAACCGGCCCGGCAAGCCCAACGTATTGTTGGCACGCACCACAACTTCGCATTTTGCGCCCACCGTCATTAGATCCATGTTCGACATGAGCTTGCACGCCGCCGCCGCCATTTCGGGGGTGAGCCCAGCAGCCACCGAGCGCAACATGGCACCGCTGGTCGAAGTTTCGAGGATCCACTCGCGAAATTGTCCTACCGTGAGGTGCCCAACCGCAGCAAACGCCCGCGCGTCCAAGCCGTCTTCCACGACCCGGGTGACTTCATCTTGTTCGTAGGGCACCACTGGATTTTCGCGCAACTGGTGCAGCGTTAGATCCGCAAGCACCGCGCGCGCTGCCACCCGCTCTACCGGATCACGCGCCGAAACACCTGCGAGATCGTCGCCACTTTTCGGCGCATTGGCTTTGGCCAATACTTCTTTAACGTTGGCAAAACGCAAGCGGGTTCCACGAATGGTAGCCGACAGATTCACGACCCCGTAAGCCTACCGCATTGTGGCGCGGCAGGATACTAGCCCACAGCTGTGAACGTAGGCCGCCGCGCTCAGGGCGGGCCAAATGCAAGCGTTGCCTGCCGAGTCCCGGCCCACACGCCATCTTGCCCGGTGCTGTCATAGGTCGCGGTGATGGTGCGCGGGGTGGCTGGCAATTTTCGGCTACCGTTGACCGAACGCGCGGCCCACGCCACCAGATCAAGGTCGTGCCAGACCGTGGCGCCTGGCGCCAGCGGAGCAACTACCCTCGCCGACTTGTCTCGATCGTCCGAGAACCGGACAATTACTGCGGTCCGCGGTTTGCCTCGGGTCGCAACGCTGAGCTCCAAACGATCGTCTTGCATCTCATGGGTTGCAATATGCGATTCGACACACAGCGTCGTCGTGCCGCTATTAAAAAGCCCAACGGAAATGACGTTGGGTTGCCCCACCGGATCTCGTTGCATGAGCAGTAACTGCACGTCGCCTTTGTTGCTGGTGGTGCGACAGTCGGTCTTCGACGAGCTAGCAAATACCACCGGTACGGTCGCCAATGCTATCGCCGCGGTGAACGACACATCCTGCATTCGAGGATGGTGGGCGTGATAGCCCAACATCATCGGGAAATTCCACGACACCTTGGCTTGATATCGTCCCGCCAAAACCGTGGTCGGCAATTTGCGAGCGGCCCATTCCGCTAGATCAAGTGCCACGGTAAACGGCCGCTTTGGTCGCAACGCAATCGATTGCACGGCAAATTTCTGGCAGGGCGCATCTAGGTCAAAAACAATCGGTGGCGCGGCCGAGTCCTCCAGCGATGTCAGCTCCACGGCAACCCAAGGCAGGTTGAGCGATCCACACGGCAGGCCAGCAACGAACAAATCGGAAGTGCCGCGCGGCGCCGTAAACGTCAACGTCACAATGCTGCCAGCGGAGGCCGCCTGCATCGTCGCCGGCCGCAGCGGCGGCGGGTTGTAGCCAGGCATGCGCTTGGCTTCTACCTGTGAAACGCCTAACCCGAGCATTGCGCTCACCACAATCAGCGGCCCAAGCAACAACCCTAAAAACCGATTTTCGAGCTGCATCTTGAGGCTAGTAACGCACAGTTTTGTTACCTGATCTAAAATCAGAACTCGGCAACCGTGGCGATCTATCGGCCAAGCAGCTGAAACAACTCAGTAAGATAGGAGAGGAATTGTTCCTGCGCGCAACCGCAGATAACGCTATCTTCCCTTGCGCCACAGGTGCTAGGGTCCGCGAGCGTTGATCGTCGTTCGAACAATGGGTTCTC
>JAYWHS010000809.1:0-9102 GCA_043777635.1 Kofleriaceae bacterium
GGCGTAGGGACTTCGGTCGACAACACAACATAGTCGGCGCTGCCGACCCGGAGTATGGGCATCGCATTGGCGATCACTACTGCGGGTTTGGATTGCAGCAATTCTTCGCGCGCAATCTTGAGCCCTTGCGGCGTTTCTACGATCAACAGTTCTTTGCTGCCGCTATCTTTGAACGCCTTTTGTGCAAACGTTTGGGTCAGCCGCACCGCCGCACTGCCGGCTTCAATCGTGACGACCAAATCGGCGGCCGACACCTGCATTGGTGCCGTGAACATGCGTTCGCGATCTTTGATCCAACCGACGCGATCGTAGGTTCGAACCACCGCACCAACGCGTTTGGTGCCATTGAATCGCTCGGCATACAGTTCTTCATATTGGACAAAGTTACCGGTGTTTTGCGCTGCGAGCCACTGCTCGACGACCGTGCGTACCGCAGCATCGGTGAGCGCGGTCGAAACTGTAGGTATGACGTTGGGTGGAACCGGCGTAGCGGGCACGACCACCGTTGCCGGCACTGCTGCTGCAATGGTTTGCGGCGGCGCGGTTGCACCATGGGTCGCCGACGACGAGCTGCACGAAGCTGAGAAAAGCAATGGCAACGGCAGTAGCAACCAAGACAATGTGCGCATGTCCCATGGTAACGCGCTAGCGGCGCAATTCATTCGCAACATGGGCCAATCTGTTTCAATACTTCACCAGGCCAGCGACCGTTCCGGTGGTACCGCGTCGCTTGGTGCGGTATCGTGAGGGCGATGCGAAACTCGTGGTTGGCGACAGTGCTGGGCATTGGCTTGTTAGCGACCGGATGCGGGGCGGCCGGCGCGCGAGCCTCAGCGCCAGCGGCCGATGGCGTACGCACCTTAATCGCAGCGCTCGGGCAAAATAATCCAGCAGCCGGCTATGCCTTGTTATCGAGTCAAACTCGTAAACAAATCAGCTTCGCCGAATTTTCTATTCGCTGGAAACAAACCAGCGCTGAACGCACACAACACGCCAAGTCACTCACGGATGCGATGCGCCTTGATGCCGCTGCCGGTGAGCGTGCAGCAGTACGGTTGAGCAACGGCCGCGTCGCACATTTGGTGCGAACCGGTGCAACGTGGAGCCTGGAAACACCGTTGGTAGCGACGGCGGTCGCAACCAAACCACGCGATGCAGTGCAATTATTTGCACGCGCGATTACCGAGCGTGATATCGGCGCAATTTTAGCTACGCTGACCAAACGTCGACGCGATGGGCTCGCTCAACAAATCGATGGCTTCATCAAAGGTGTGAGCAAACACGCCGATGATGCCCTGTCGGATGACGGCCCCGATCGACGCACGCTGCGGTGGGACGATGCCACCACCCGCTATGAGATCATCCTACGATTGGAAGATGATGAGTGGCGCGTCGACGATATCGTCGTACGTGAAGTACCCAAAGTTGAAGATGACAAGGTCGAACGCACGTTTGATTTCGGCGATTAGGACTACTGCCCGGGCAACTCGCGGGCTCAGCCGTAACGTCACCAATAACGACGACCACGCCAACCCTCAGGCTTGCCACGCCCAACTTTCGATCGACATTTCGTCGTGTGCAACTTGATCCCGCAGTGATAGGCACCATCGCGCTATGCGACGTGAGCGCTTTCGACCGCAGCACAGCGACGGGCGCGGCGTGGCTTGCCTGCAACAACGAAGAAACCGGGCGCCATCAAAGCGCACGCGTAGCGATTACTGCCACACCTGAATTATTACAAGCCATCAACGAGCGTTCACAGGTTCGCGTCCGTATCGACGGTCCACCTCTACCGACTGACGATGTTGCCATTGAAGCGCGCACGACGCTGATCTCCATCGTAGGCCAACTACCCGACTTGCAACCAGATCCGCGCATTGGTGGCATTGAAGAACCTAGTATTCTGCCGCCTGTCGTTCAAGCTTTTGGCTTTGGCGCATATGCCCGTGAGCGCCACAAATTCTATGGCAGTAAAAAACTATGCGACATCGCCCACGTTAGTGAAATCGGTCGAACTGCGACCGCTGCCAGCAACCCTAAAGCGCACATCTTCGACGAGAAAAAGCTACCCTTCTTCGCTCGCGTGTTTTGTAGCGCTGAGTTCGACGCCAGTGAAATCATGGTCGGCAGTACTTCGCTGGAAATGATAGTATCCCTCGACAGCGCGATCATTATCGAAATCGAGCTTGGCACCGCGACGCTCAACAACAGCTATCCTGCGGGGCGACTCGTACGTCAAATCTAAAGTTCAATCACGGCGCAAATAAATGGGCAAAGCCTAAGGTAACCATGCCTGCGTGGATCGCGTCGCTGGTCTCGCCACCGCGCCAATGCGAGGTAATGCCAAGACCAACTTGCAGCGCCCACTGCGGCCGCACAGCAAACCACGCTTGCGTCGTCAGCGCCGTATAGAATGCCGAATTGGCCTGCGGTGCAAACAGCTCGGGCCCACCGCTTATCGACAGATGTAAAGCACCGAGGTCATGCCAAAATGGTAGCCGCAGCGTCGCTTTGGCCCCGACACTCACGGTTGCGGTGGGGTTGCTCACAATGATGTTGGTTGCACCGCGAAGCTCGCCACCAATCAACATGTTGCGCGCTACTGGATAGCCCAGCGCAACTGTCACGTCGGTTGCCAACGTCGCGGTGGCTGCGCTGGTGGTGGTAGTTTTGCTCCCCGCACCGACTGCTGCATCGAAGCTGAGTTGCATGCGGCGGATCGCTGCAAACGAATCGTCAACTGCAATTGCGCCACTACGACCGATAATCTTGTCGTCGACAATCGCCAACAAAGCAGCGGTGCTCAAGCGATCGTCTTTGCTGCTAGCGATCTGCCGAAAAACGATGGCCCCGCCCCGCGCGACCACCACGACTCCGGGAATTGCAAGGTCTGCGTCATCGATGCCCACCAATGTGCCGGCAACTTTTGCATGGTCGTCGAACAACACCGGAAACCGCACGCCGATCTTGGCCGCCATGGCCTGCGATTGCGCGACCGTATCGACGCTGATCGCGATGAGTTGCACCCCACGCGTATCAAACGCTGCTTGGTTACGTGCCAACTCGCCGAGTTGGGCCAGACACCATGGTCACCAAAAACCGCGATAGAAAACCAATACCGTCGCCGATTTTTGCATGACCTCGGCGAACGCCAAGGTACCGCCAAGCGTCGACGGCAAGGTAACATCAGGTACCTGCAACAGCGCCACCGAGGCTGGTGCAGTTTTCGGTCGAATCGCGGTAGCCGCGCCGCAGCCAGCCGCACTCACAGCGCCGGTCGCAGTCACCACGCCAAGCAAGCTCAACCTCGTAGCGCCACGCAATGTACCAACAACCGCCATTAGGTCCGTCGTTCAGTCGTTGCCGAGTGGCAATGCTGACGTCCAAGCACGTTTGTTGATGGTGTCGGAACCCGCCGTGAGATCAACGTGGAAGTGATTGCGATGCGCAGCGTTGAAATTTGGCGTAAGCACAATATTCCACACCCGATCGGCTTTGAGGGCACAGATCATTTCGTGCAAGAAGGTATCTTTGCCTGGCACGGTAGGCGCGTCGCAGGTCTTTTGACCATCGGGATCAATCACCCAGTCGGTGTTGACATCGTAATAAACGCCGTCGCGATCGGTGACACCAGCGATATCGATGGCCTTAGCTTGGGCGTGTTGCGACAACGTGCAGCCTGGTGGCACACCACCGCCAATGCAGCGGTAGTTGTAGATGCCAATATCAGCTACCTCAACGACATTGCGCGCTCGCAACGCCGGCGCAGCACGCAACAACGACAGCACCAAACTGCAATCCCCAACGATCTTGGTGCGGCGCGTGGTGCCTTCAACGTAACGGTATTCAATGCCATTGATCGGCGTTGGCATGGTCACTGGGTCAGGTACACCTTGCATGGCCGGCCCGACGGTGTACGGAATCTTGTACAGATCGAGGTTGGCGCGGCAATTGGCGACAACGGGCGCTTTGACCACCACGCCAACTTCATCTGACGCTACCGGCGCATCGGCGACATCGTATGCAACTGCGATCAACGCTTCTTCGCCGGGCTGGGCCACTTCAAGTGTACCCACACCATTGGCATCCGCGCTGCCGACGATCCGTCCGCCGCGGGTCAAGACAACTTTGGCAGGACTGCCAGTCACCGCGAGCCGCACTGGAATTTTCGCAACCAGATCACCGTCGACACCAACTTGGTCGGCAACGAATTCCGCACCTTCAGCTGGCGCGACGAACGTGACCGCAACCGCTGCAATCGGCGCGGCATCGGGCGCGACGGCGCTTTCACCGCATGCGCTCAAAACGACCGCCGTACAATACACCACAGCGGCGGCGAGCTTATTCATGGTGGGTATAGAACGCATTTTACGGCCGCACGTCAACGGCGAATCAGGTGGCCATGACTACCACAGTCAATTTGCACGGTTTGTCGCCACCAGCTCGACCTTCTTGGCCTGCGTCAGTCGCAATCTATCGGGCCGGAAGGTCAATGGCGGGTGAATTTCAAGCGCTCCATGGCGTCGTAAGCGGCTAACAATACGTTACCCTCACGTCGGAGGATCCATGCGCAAGTCTGCTGTTTTACTACTAGTTCTAATGAGTGCCTGCACGGTGCAGGGCGGTTCACCACCACCCAATTACCCAAATTCCGGTCCACCACCGGGATACCAAGCGCCAACGCCACAACCCGACCCAGCCACGCCTGGATATCCAGCGCCAGCGTACCCTCCGGCACCAACGCCAGTCCCGCCTCCCCCACCCGCGCCGCTACCGCCTGCGCCAGCGCCGGTCTGGGACAATCGCGGTTGGGTCATGTTGGGCGAATCGACAGTTAACGGCAACGTTGACCGCGACAAAGTGAAGATCGGCAATGCTGCCGGCACATTTTCGCGGTTGACATTTGTGGTGCTCGACAGTGATCTTGAAATGGATGATGTCGCAGTAAACTTCGTCGGTGGCGGCAAAGCTTTTTCGCCCAACATTCGGCAAGCGTTCCGCGAAAACACCCGAACTCGCGTCATCGATTTACCCGGCGCTGCGCGCAGCCTCGCATCGGTGCAATTTCGCTACCGCAACCTGCCAGGTGGCGGCCGCGCTCGCGTGCAAGTGTGGGGCTGGTTAGTCGGCGCCCCGGCACCGACTCCAGTGCCGCCAACACCAGTGCCACCACCACCGCCGCGGCCAGTTCCACAACCGGTGCCGCCGCCAATTCCTGGGCCGATCTGGAATGCCAACGGCTGGGTGCTGCTGGGCGAATCCGTCGTCAACGGCAGCCGCGACAAAGACAAGATCATGGTGGATCGCAACGATGGCAAGTTCCGCAAACTTACCGTCGTGGTGCTCGATAGCGATCTTGAAATGCTCGACATGGACGTAAAAATGGGCAAAGGCAAACCGTTTTCGCCTGACGTGCGCCAAGTGTTCCGTGAAAATACTCGCACTCGCGTGATCGACCTACCGGGCGACGATCGCGTGATTAAATCAATCGAATTCCACTATCGCAACCTCGCGGGTGGCGGCCGAGCGCGGGTCCAAGTCTGGGGCAGCCTCGGTACAACCCCGGCGCCAGTGCCGCCAACGCCGGTACCACAACCAGCCCCACAACCGACGCCAGCGCCAGCGTGGAACGCCAACGGCTGGTCGATGTTGGGTGAAGCAATCGTCAATGGTAGCCGCGACAAAGACAAGATCATGGTCGGCCGCGACGATGGCAAGTTCCGCCAACTCACGGTGGTGGTGCTCGACAGCGATCTCGAAATGCTCGACATGGAAGTCAAAATGGGCAAAGGCAAACCGTTTTCACCTGACGTGCGCCAAGTGTTCCGCGAAAACACTCGCACTCGCGTCATCGATTTGCCTGGCGACGATCGCGTGATCAAATGGATCGAATTCCACTATCGCAACCTCGCGGGTGGCGGTCGCGCGCGCGTCCAAGTCTGGGGCAAGTAGCCGTCGGCTCGTTCAAGAACCCGAACATCTTGAATGGGCCAAATTATGGCGCAGCCTGCCAGCGTCGGTCAGCGGGGTTGGTGAAAGCACCAAATACCCGCTTGGCCGAGGTTTCTTGCACGGCGGCATACGCGGTTGCAGCATCGCGCCGAATCGCAGCGTAGCCTTGGCCACGCGCTACCGCCAGAATCGTTGCTTCAACTGGCGCTGCGTTGGCAAACATGAAATCGCGCGTCATCAACAGCGGCACGCGAGTCGCAGCTGGTACTGACGTTTCCATATAATCGGCGGTCAAACATCCCACGGCGATGGCCCCGATGGTCTTCGGTGCTGGCACCGGCCAAGTAAACGTCTCCACATCCATGAGCCGATTGTGCCCAGAGTACGCCACCATGTGCGCTGCGCCACCCGTCGCAATCGTGCGTTGGTCGAGTAACTCGATGGTGCGGCTATCGAGGCCGGAAACTTCGCGGGCGTAGGCATGTAATGCGCGATCGATGGCCTTGCCGCGCCAACCATTAACCACCACCATCAACTCATAGGTTTTCGGAGCGCCGCGTTTTTGCCACGCTGCGGGAGTTGTGATCGTGCGAGCGTACACCAACGTCGCGAGCAAGTCTTTGTCGCCGGTAGCCTCGCCTTTGAGGATTTGCATGTTGCGCCAACCCCCGCGTCGACGACCGAACCATTCGCCAAAGCCAGCCGTGGTGGCCCAATACAAATTGGTCCGCAAACTGTCGCCGTCGCCAAGCTTGGCGTTGCCACAAGCCAAAATTGTCGTGTCACACAACGGCGCAATAATATTGGCAACGATCGGTAGGCCGACCGAAATGTCGACGATCATCCGGCTTTCGAGATCGGCGTACCACTGCAGCTCGTGATTGATCGGTGTCGCGCGTGCTGCCGGTTGCGCCACGCTCGGGGAGGGCCGTCCGACCACCGTCAGCGCCAACACCAAGGCCACGACAATTGTTCGCATGCCAGGCTATGACATGACGCACATTCCATCGCATGAATTTTGTAGCGACGCGGGTCGCAAAATGGTTTCAACTGCGCCGGGTTGGCGTAGGATGCAAGCATGTCTTTCCGTATGGATGTAGCGGTTGTCAGTGCGCTAGCTGGTGCAACCTTGGCAGCGTGCGCGAGCAGCACCGGTGCGCCGCCGCCAAGCCCACGCGGCACCGCCGCAACCAGCGTTGCGCCTGCCGTGAGTGCTGTTCCGCCAACCAGCGCCAGCGCCGACAATCACAAGCCCACAGCGCCGATCAAGCTTGACTTGGTCGCTACGCCATCCGCCGCCCCCTCAGGCCACTACACCGTTACGTTGATCGCAACGGCACAAGCTGACCTAGATGACGTAGTGGTCACGATTGATGGCCAACGCCACCGACTTGGAGCCATGAGCAATCATGCGGTTACCAACGTTTCGAGTATCGTCGAGCTTGGCAGTAAACTCAGTCGCGACATCATTGGCAGCGCGCAACTAACCGTACACGGTCGCAACATGAGCAAGGCCACCGCACTTCGACTCGGCGCACCAGCTGCACCACCGCCGCCTGCCGCCCTCGTTACCCTACCCGACGGCACCGTCGTGAACGAGGCCCGCTAATGCAACGCAAGATGCCCAACGTTGCGCGTTGCTTCGGCCGGTCGGCTTTCGTGGCGTTGGCCCTTGGCGCCGCGCTAGGGCTGAGCGGTTGCAGCGATGACCCAAGCGCCGCGTGCACAGCCACCAAAGGCACGCTGTGCGATGGTTCAGTGTTGTTGACTTGTGTTGATGGCGCGACGAGCAATCGCGATTGCGGCAAAGAAAATCTCGGCTGCACGTTTGTAAATGGGTCAACCGGCTCAACCTGCCTCGCCGATCCATGTGCGGTGGTCGGCCCGCTCGGGGTCTGCAATAATGGTGGGGTCACAACGTGCAGCAATGGCATAGTCACGCACAAAGAATGTGCCCTCAGCGAAGCCTGTGCATTTGTTGACGGCAACACTGGGTATCAATGCGTCGCCAACACCGACACCATCTCGATATCCGGTGAAATTAGTTACGACGACAAACCGCCGTTGAACAACGGCGACCTTGGCCCAATTCAAAAATTGCCAGCGCGCGGCATCACGGTTGCGCTGATCGATGACGCTAGTAAACAAACCTTAGCAACCGTGCTGACCTCCGATGCTGGCGTGTATGTGATCCGCATCGCGCCAACCACTGCGATGGTGCATGTCACCGCCATTGCGCAAAGCAAAACCCTGCGCCGGCCAATTACCGTCGCATTGCCCAACAACACGGTCCATGGCTTCGCCTCGCCGAGCTTTGCAGGCACCTCCGACATCCAAGCCGATCTCAATGTGTCCGAAGCCAGTGGCGCAGCGCAGGCGTTTAACATTTTTGATCAATCGGTACACACGATGGACACGATTGTCAGCGATCTTGGCCATGCCACGCCGACTCCGTTGCGCGCAGTTTGGTCGCGCGGCAATACCAATGGCACGTTCTACACCGGCAATACGATTTTTATGCTGGGCGAAACCGCCGACGACGATGGCTATGACGACACGGTAATTTTGCATGAAACCGGGCACTATGTTGAAGACAACGAAGGTCGCAGCGATTCGCCGGGCGGTGCCCATGACGGCAACCTCGCCGATCCGCGCTTGGCCTGGTCGGAAGGCTTTGCCACCTACTGGGCCTGCGCCGTGCAAAACCAACCGATTTATTCCGACTCCAACGCCGGCGGCGGTTTTTTTGACAATATCGACACCGACGTTTCGCGCGCCAGTGCCAGCGGTGGCCTGACCCAACAAGTAACCGAAAGCATGGTGTCGCAAATTCTTTGGGACCTCGGCGATACCACCAGCAAAAATGGTGCTGACGACGATCAACTCGCCGATGGCGATCATGCGCGAGTCACCAAGATTCAAGCTAGCTATTTGGCTTCTGCATCACTGCGCAATGTCGGCACTCAAGGCGTCGATGTCGTTGATTTCCTCGACGGCTGGTTTGTCAAACAAGGCCTTGCAAGTTGCAGCGCGGTGCGTGACATCGTCACTGGCAAACGCCTGTTTCCGTACGATTATGCCGGCCCTGGCGGCGCGTGTCCTTAGCCACTGCAGTGCCGAAAATTACTTCACCACGCCGCGCGGACACGC
>JAYWHS010000810.1:0-2674 GCA_043777635.1 Kofleriaceae bacterium
TATCACCGGTGCAGTTTATAATGGCTGGAATCAAGCGGCCGACGGCAATCAAGGAAAATCGGTTACCGTCAACGCGGCATACACCGCCGATAAGCTGTCTGCGATGGTGCAATATTTTGGTGGAGTTGAACGGCCGACTGATGCGCCCGAAGGTCAGCCATGGCGCCACCTGGTTGATCTGTATGGCACGTGGGCCGCAACCTCGCGCCTAACGCTGCGCGGTCAAGTTGACGCCGGGTTTGAGCGGGGCAACCTGGGTACTCAACGTTGGGTCGCCGCAGCCTTGTACGCGCACGTCGAAGCGACGCCGCAATGGGCCGGCACCGCCCGTGCCGATTGCATTCGCGAATCGAAAAGTGGCGCCGGAGGCCCGAGCCCAATCTTGTTGCCAACGTCCCGCGTCTGTTCGGCCACCGCGACCCTTGGCTATCAGCCAGCCGCTGGTTTTGCCGTGCGGGCCGAGGTCCGCGCTGACGCTGCAGCGGATGCTATTTTCGTAGGCGATGATGCGCCGGTGGCAAGTCCAAGTTCGCCCACGAGGACAACTCAGCAGACCGCCACGATCGGTGTCATCGGTTGGTTTTGACGCGACCTGATTTCTCACTGCGTTAGCGGGCTGGGTTATTTTGCGCGAACCACATCGGGGAGCTACGTGGTGGACTTCGCCCCCGGTAGTGCCGCACGCTGCGGCTACTATATTCTACCTATCGCCATCGGTGGGCTTTTGTAATTGTTGAATCGCTCACGTGCAACGTGGCCTGCGCCATGACCGCCTCAGGATTTCGCGATCCGGAACCGCACGCTGCCCTCGGGTCCATTTGCCGCTGTAATCGTCAGGGCGAGACACGTACACAGCGATCGCGCAAGCGCGAGCCCAATGCCACAGTGCAAGCCGGTCGATGTGCGCGCGCTATCGCCGCGCCATAGCCTATCGAAAATTTTTTCGAGTTGGTCGGCGGGAATCGGTGGGCCGCTGTTAATCACATCGAGCATCACATCACCAACGCCACCGTTAACCTCGATCGAACCTCCCACGGCAGTGTATTCTGCGGCGTTCGCTAGCAAATTTCCGATCACGATTCGTAACTTCTCGCGATCAGTCGCGGCAATTGCCGTCGTGTGCACGTTGTTTGTGAATGTCAACGAGCGGGTCGCTGCGGCCGCTGCGTGAGCGCGCCAGCAGGCGTCCATCAGCTCTCGGAGCGGGACCGCGCTGGTGTCGATCTCGATCTGGCCGTTGTCGATCCGTGCGAGCACCAGTAGCTCCTGAACGAGCGTACCGAGCTGTATGACGATCGCAAGGGCTTCGGCGACAACGGTTTGGTAGTAGGTCGACGAACGATCGATCAGCGCCGTGACCTCGAGTAGCGTACGCAACCCGGCGATCGGCGTGCGAAGCTCATGACTTACATCCGCAGTGAACTGACGCTCGCGCGAGAATGAGGCCTCCAGCCTCGCAAGCAGCTCGTTGAGCCTGCTGACTGGAGCGGCGAGTTCGACGGGTTGTCCCTCCAGCCGCAAGCGTGTCGCGAGCTTGCGCCAGTCGATATCATCGAGTTCGCAAGCGAGCCGAGTCAACGGTTGCAAGCCTCGTGCAAGCACCCATACGGTAACGCAAGTTACCAAGAGCAACGTAGTTATTCCAATCAATGCAAACCATGCGCGCACATTGGCGCGTGCAGCATCGACATCTTCGGTGCCCTCCGCGAGCATGAGCGTGAGTTGGCCTGGCACCGGCATATTTTCAGATCGCGGCACAACCCTAATCTCGACCGCGCGTCCCATGCGGCCATCAGGCAGCGCCATGTTGCGAAAAACTGGATGGTCGGGCCACGATTTTTGGGACCGGAAAAGATGCCGCTCACCTAGCGATGCCGAACGTGTCAAGACGTCGCCCGACGGTAACCATACTTCAATATATGTAGGGCGCGATGGCGTCGCCAGCGGCGGAATTTTGAGTTCGTAACCGTCTTCGTCGTATTCGGCACCGTAGCCAAATGCGTTTGCACGGGCAAGCAGCCCGTTGTCGTATTGCAGCCAAGCTGCGCGTTGTACCGCCCAGAATAACGTCAATACGAACAACGCGAGTGCAAGCGCAACCGTGACCAGGACCGTTACGGTTAAGCGGCCACGGATCGACCAGCGCTTCATGGATTCTCACCAAAAACGTAACCCTGGCCGCGCCGCGTATGGATGAGCTTGGTGTTGTGACCATCATCGATCTTGCGCCGTAGATGACTGATATAGACATCGAGAACATTCGAGCCCGGTTCGGCTGCGAAGTCGTAGACATGATCCCACAGTTCGGTGCGCGTCACCAGATGCCCGGGGCGGTGGGCCATGTACTCAAGCAAGGCATACTCGCGCGCTGAAAGCGCCACGATACCACCGCCTCGCCGGACCGAGCGCCGCAGTGTATCGAGTTCAAGGTCGGCGATTCGAATCATTGACTCGGCGTTATGGTATCGCCTTCGCACCATCGTACGTAGCCGCGCCGTCAGCTCTTCAAATGCGAAGGGCTTGACCATGTAGTCATCTGCCCCAATATCGAGGGCCAGGACCCGATCGGTGATTGCATCCTTCGCGGTAAGTACGAGCACGTGAACGGTATTGCCTGCGGTGCGCAGTTTTTTGAGCAGTTCCAGTCCGCTGATGCCAGGCAGCATGAGGTCAA
>JAYWHS010000811.1:0-2673 GCA_043777635.1 Kofleriaceae bacterium
CTGCGTGACGAAATCGGGCGCGCGATTACCGCAACACCGGGCGCACTGGCGTTTCATCCTTTTCGCCGGGGCGCATTGGCTGCTGTACGTGCCGTTGCCCGTGCGCCGTTTGAATTGGCGGATATGGCGTCGGCCGGCGCGATTCGACGCTTGTTGTCGCGTGGTGAAAAGGTGGCTGAAGCCGAAGCGCTCACCGAGCTTGACCAAGCAGTCGAAGCGCAGCTGTCGCAGAGTAAATCGTTTTTAGCGCGCACGGTGGCGTCGGTCGAAGCCCAGCTTTCGGCTGAAGCGAATCCGTTCCTCGACGCTGTCATCGATAGTTTTGAACGCCGGTGGCGGGCTCGTGTAGCTGCCAATGTTGATTGAGTAGGGATTGATAAGGCCGCCCAATGACTACGTCGACGCAACCTACCCACGCCAACCATCCGAGTCGCGCCGCGTTGACCGCTGCGAAACGCATCGTTGTGAAAATTGGTTCGCGGTTAATTGCGGAGAGTCCGGCGGGGCGGCCGGCCGGCATCGCGGACCAAGTTGTGGCGTTGCAACAATCAGGTCACGAAGTGATCATCGTGAGCTCGGGCGCCATTGCGCTGGGCGTGCGGCGATTGCGCCTCAATGCGCGGCCAACCGATTTACCTGGGCTGCAAGCAGCGGCGGCCGTTGGACAAAGCCGTTTGATGCAAGCGTGGGAGCATGCGTTTAGCGCGCATGATCGTGCCATCGGTCAAGTGTTGTTGACCCACGACGATTTAGGCGATCGTCGTCGGTTTTTGTCGGCGCGGTTGACGCTGCGCGCGTTGCTGGATCAAGGCGTGGTGCCGATCATCAATGAAAACGACACGGTGGCGACCGATGAAATTAAGTTCGGCGATAACGATCAGCTCGCTGCATTGGTGTGCAATTTGGTGTCGGCAGATCTGTTGATTATCTTGACCGACGTCGAAGGCGTGCGTGATGCCAATGGCGTGCGCATGCCGGTGGTAATGGACATTGAACGTGAAGCAGCACCGGTGGCAGGTGGCAGCAGCAAAGATGGCGTCGGTTCCGGTGGCATGGCGTCTAAAGTGGCGTCGGCGCGAATTGTCACACGCACGGGCGTGCCAGCGGTGGTTGCACCAGGCCGTGAGCCTCGGGTGTTAATTGATGTTTGTGCGGGCCACGATGTCGGCACGTTGTTTGTGCCAGGCGAAGGCGTGTTGTCGAGTCGCAAACATTGGATCGCATATGGTGCTAAGCCGGCCGGCAAAGTTGTCGTCGATGCTGGGGCTGGACGTGCGTTGGCTACGCAAGGCAAAAGTTTGTTGCCGGCCGGGATTTGTATGGTTGAAGGTGATTTCGACGCTGGTGATACGGTGGCGGTTTTCGATGAGCAAGGTCGCGAAATCGCGCGTGGCTTGGTGGCCTACGGTGCCAATGATTTGCGCAAGATCCAGCGCTTGCAATCCGCCGCGTTCGAGGCGACGTTGGGTTACAAGAGCCTCGATGAAGCAATCCACCGCGATGATTTGGTTGTGCTGTGAGTAACCCGGTTGTTGCCGAAACCGAGTCACTGCGTGCCAGCGTGACGGCGATTGCTCGCGCTGCCAAACACGCGGCGCGTGTGGTAGCCAAATCATCGGTCGCAACGCGGCGCCAAGCGTTGCAGGCAATTGCCGACGAGATGGTGGCCCGCCGCGATGAAATTTTGGCAGCCAACGCGCGCGATCTTGATACCGCACGGGCCGCCGGTATGGCGGTCGCGATGCAAGATCGGTTGATGCTCGACGCTGGCCGCATCGCCGGCTTAGCCAATGCCGTGCGCGCGGTGAGCCAAGCGCCGGATCTGGTGGGGCGAATTGAACGTACCGAAACCTTACCATCGGGGCTTGAACTCGCGCGCATGCGAATTCCGCTTGGCGTCATTGCGATGATCTATGAAGCCCGGCCCGGTGTGACCACCGACGCTGCGGCGTTATGTTTGTGGTCGGGCAACGCCTGTTTATTGCGTGGCGGTTCGGAAGCGTTTCATTCGAATGCGGCGTTAGGCGCTGCGGTTGCGGCCGGCTTGGCGAGCGCAGGGTTGCCAGCAGCAGCGGTGCAAATTGTGCCGTTTACCGACCACGCGGCGATCGCGGAACTGGTCAAGCTCGAAGACTTGGTAGATCTAGTGATCCCGCGCGGCGGGGAAGGCTTGATTCGGTTTGTTGCCGAGCACGCCCGGGTGCCGGTGATTAAGCACTACAAAGGTGTCTGCCATATTTTTGTGCATGCTGCCGCTGACGTTGAGATGGCGCTGAACATTATTGATAACGCGAAGACCCAGCGGCCAGGCGTCTGTAATGCGGTCGAAACCGTGCTCATTGACCGGGCCATCGCGCAACGCTTTGTGCCTGCCCTGGTGGCTCGGCTGGGGACGCGGGTTGAGCTGCGCGCCGATGATGAGTTTCGCCGGTTGGCCGGTGCCGGTGCTGGCAACGTTCGCGCAGCCGACGAAGCCGACTGGTTTGCCGAATATCTCGACCTCATTTTGGCGGTGCGTATCGTCGACGGTATCGACGGTGCGATCTCTCATATTGAGGACTACGCATCGGATCACACCGAGTCGATCATCACCGCAGATGCGGCGGTGGCCGAGCGGTTTATTCGTGAAGTCCAGTCATCTACGGTCATGGTCAATGCCTCGACCCGCTTCGC
>JAYWHS010000812.1:0-2673 GCA_043777635.1 Kofleriaceae bacterium
GGGATGCCAGTGCGCGCTGCGCGAGTGACATCAAGCACGCTGTAGCCTTGCGCGTGAGCGACCGTAACGCCTTCCGCGCTCAGCGAAAGTTCGGCTTCCGCAACCGAAGTTTTGCCTTCGGCAACACGTTGTAGCAAGGGTAACAGCAGCGAACGTTCCACGGGTTTTTGTAGCATAACTGGTCGGACGAACCCAGATTGAACCCCGGGATCCGCTCGCAATCAGCGTGCGCGTTTTTTGGTCCAACGAACCGATGTCACGGCCCGATCGGTAGCCATCACAACTTCCAAGGTGCCACTGTCCAACGGCAATTTCTCGCCTGGGTCAGGTATGCGTCGAAAGCGGTCGATCAGCAGCCCGGCAATGGTTTCATAATCATCTGAAATTGGCAGCTCGATTTCGAGTTCTTGGTTAACTCGCTGCACCGACGCTTTGCCGTCCAAACGCCAAACCCCAGGCTTTTCAACTACGATCAACGACGGCTCGCGGTCATATTCGTCGTCGATTTCACCGACAATCGTTTCAAGCAAGTCTTCGACGGTAACAATCCCGACTGCGCCGCCATATTCATCGACTACGATGGCCAAGTGTTGGCCTTCGGCTTGGAGTTCAACCAACAAATCTGACGCCAACATAGTTTGTGGCACGTAGGTTGGCGCGTGCGCCACCGCGCCCACGGTCTTGGCTAACAGATTGCCTTCGCCATCTTTTTCGCCGAGCGCTGCAAGCACGTCGAACACATGCACAATGCCGACGATGTCATCGAGGCGGCTGCGATACACCGGCATGCGCGAGTGCTGCTTGTCCATCACTTCAGATGCGGCTTGCGCGATGGTGGTGTCCTCGGCTAACGCGGTAACCTCCGATAGCGGCACCATCAACTCGTCCAACGTGTACTCCGATAATTCGAATACGTTGGCGATCATTTCGCGTTGTTCGGGGGTGATCGAAGGCTGGGCGCTTTGTGGCTCGGTTTCGATCAACAACGCCAATTCATCGCGGGTAACAAAGGCGCCGCGCTCGTCGCTGGCAGTCAGCGTTGCAAGCACTTTGGCATAGCCGCCAACAACCAACACGAACGGTCGCAATAACCAGGTGGCAAACCACAACATCCGACTTTGCGCCAACACCAACCGATTGGCGTATGCGGCCGCAACACCTTTGGGAATCAGATGGCCTACCACGGTAATCGCAGGCAACAACATGACCGGCGCCCACAGTGCAGAAATGCCACGCGCCATTAACTCCACACTTAAAAGTACAATCGCGGTTACGCCGGCAAGGTTGGCCCCCACTAATGTGGTGGCTAACGTCACTTGAGGCGCAGCTACCATTTGCATCGCCCGTTTGGCCCGCAGGTTGCCCGCCTCGGCCAACGCGTGCAACTTCACGCGATCACACGCGGCAAGGGCAACTTCGGCCGCGACTAACCACGCTTGCAGCAAAATCAAGACGCCGAGCAACGCCAGTAAACCAGCGAGCGTCAGCATCAGCTGTCCTCGTCAATCGCAGTGGGTGCGGCAGGTTCGGTGCGATCAACGATGTCAGCGGTACCGGTGTTGCCCAGCGGCCGCGCGGCCTGGGCACGTTGCAAGGAAGCCAATGAATCATCAGCGGAGATTGCTTCAGGTTCGATTTTTTGCACGACATCCGAGGCGTCGATGCGGTGCACGGCAATGCCTTGGGGCGGCGTGCGCATTTTACGACCTGCCGATTGTTGGCGCTCACGTTCGTCGCGCAACACGCCGAAAAGTTGGCTCAGCACATCATCCATGGTGACGACGCCCAGCACTTTGCCGTACTCGTTAACAACCAGCGCGAAGTGAACCTTCTTTTGCTTAAACGTTAAGAACAGGCGCTTGACCGGTGTGGTCCGTGGCACGAACAATGGTTCATGCAGCAACTCAGCAAGCCCTGGCGCAGCGCCCGGCTGACGCAGCCCGCGCACTAAATCCTTGGCGTTGATAATGCCGCGAATATTATCGAGTGATTTTTGATAGATCGGGACACGCGAAAACCCACGCGCGGTAATTTCTTTGGCGAGGCGCGCCATTGGCAAATCAAACGAAAGTGCAAACATCCGATCGCGTGGCGTCATGATTTGGCCGACATTTTTGTCAGAAAACTCAAACACCCGATGAATCAAGCGGCGCTCACGCGCATTGACTTGGCCCTGCGCTGAGCCAGCGTCAACTAGATTACGAAATTCGGCTGGCGACATATCATGGCTACCGCCTTTTTTGGGTGCCGCTCCGACCAGTGCACAAACGCGATCAGCAAATCCCTGCAAAATATATCGCAACGGCGTAACCAAGTTCACCATAAGCGCCAACGGCGAAACCGCGATGCGCACCCACGTCAGCGGCGATGCCAACGCTAAACTCTTCGGCGTCACTTCACCAAAGAGCACTAAAATAGGCAAACTGATGGCGACCGCGACAACCGCCCAAAGCCACAGCGGCTCGGCCGGCATCCAATAGATCGTTACACCCAACACCAGCACCGCGACGAAACTGTTCACCAACTCATTGCCAATAAGCACCGCGGCGATGAGTTGCCGGGGCACCGCGAGTAACGTCAAGGCCCGGCGATCACCCGCACGGTCCGACTTGCTCATTTGATCGCGCTCGACGCGGCGCAAGCCAAAGATGGCTACTTCGGTGCCAGAAAAGA
>JAYWHS010000813.1:0-2669 GCA_043777635.1 Kofleriaceae bacterium
CCCGTTGGGGATGTCGCAGGCCGGCTACCATGCGGCTCACACCGTCGGTGGCTTGCCGGCATTTTTGCCCAGCGGCGGCGCGCGCCAGCCAAAATGTTCAAGGTCGCTGACTTTGGTTGCACCGGTTAAGCGGAACAGTTCCACGCCATCGCGCTCTAACTTTTTGGCTTGCGCAACCGCACCACCCGGGAAGTTGTCGATCATAGAACCATCGTCGCGCACCACTCGCCAGTAAGGTACACCGGGCCGGCCCATCGCCCGTTCTTCGTCGGAAGCTTCGGCGACAATTTGCAACATTGAGCCGGTCGTGTTGGGGCAGGTGTAGTCAGCCTTGTGGCTTTTGGCCAACGAGAACCGCAGGTCACTCATGCGCAGCACCCGACCGTCGGGAATTCGCGCAACCACGGCGCTGATTTCCAACGGCGAGGAAATCAACATCCGCCCAGCTGGCATGTTGGTTGCCTTCGCTTCGTCGAACACAGCGACAAACGGCGCCGGGGCATTTTCACGTTTCAGCATGGCGGGGCCCATGGCGTCAGGGCTAAGCGGAGCCGGTTTTTTGGGTGCGGGTTTCATGGTTGCTCCTGGTCGTTGGCGGCGCTGGTACTCGCTTGCTCAGTATTGCTGACAATTTCCAACAAAGCGATCGCGATTCCGTCGATCGGGGTGTTGTGATTGGCTGGCAGCGGCGATGCCAAAAAGGTGCGGTCGCCAATCGTGAGCGTGTCGCCAAGTTCGAGCCGATCACCGTCGGCCAGGGCGGTCGCTGCGTCACGCAATACCGTGGCTGCGACGGCTGCATAGTCGCGTTCGATCTCGGCAATGAGCAGGTTGGGCCGGCCAAATTTCTGCATACCGGCAGTCCAGGCGATCATCGATGCACCGACGTCGGCGTCGTCGCGCTCGTCGAAAAATAGCGTCACCTCATGCATCACTTCAAATGGCCGGTCGGGTTCTAGCGCAGCGATTTCGCTACCGGCATGAGCCCGTGCAGCGGTTACATCGATAACCACGGCGGCGCCTTGTTCGCAAATGCATTTGGCCAAGGCCCAGCCGGCTTGCACATGCGAAAGGTCGTCGGGGTCGTGGATGTCGCTGGTGACAATATAGGCGTATTGCGCAGTGGCGGCCGCGGCTGCTGCGGCGGCATCGAGATCGTTTTCGATCAGCGGCGCAAACGGCATGAGCACGTTTTCGTCGAACCACGTTGCATCGGTGGCGCGGTCGCGCACCACCAAGGCCACCGCGCCAGCGCCTTCGCTTGCCGGCATGCCATGGCGTGATCGCGAGATTGGCAACGGGTCAGCGAGCTTTTCGCTCGACAGCGCCACCAGGGCGTAGGCCCCGGGCCCGCCGCCAGTTACATAGTTTTGTCGTGGCCAGATCGTTACCATTGCCACAATGTGCACTAGTTCGAAATCCTGCGCTATGCTCGCAGGCCGTGAGTGATGCATCTGTACCGGCGGAATCGACCGCACCTCGGGTTTCTGATAGCGATGCCGCGATCATCGTGCAAGACCTGCAAAAAACCTATCGCACCCCGTTTCGCCGCCGCAAAGTAGAAGCCTTGCGAGGGGTTTCGTTTCGCGTTGCGCGAGGCGAAATCTTCGGTTTTCTGGGGCCCAACGGTGCCGGCAAAACTACGGTGATTCGCACGTTAATGAGCCTGATCAAGCCCACCGGCGGCAGCGCTACGATTTTGGGCCACACGTTGCCCAGCCGCGCGGCTCGGCAACGGGTTGGTTTTTTGCCTGAGCAGCCGTATTTTTACGATTACCTCACGGTGCCAGAGCTGTTGGATTTGGCGGGCCGATTATTTGGGGTTGACCACGCCACGCGAAAAAAACGCGCTGATTTTTTGATCGACCGAGTGGGCTTAGGCCGCGCACGCAATCAAAGCCTTAAGAAGTTTTCCAAAGGCATGATGCAGCGTGCGGGTTTGGCGCAGGCCTTGATGAATGATCCAGATCTGGTTGTGCTCGACGAGCCGATGAGCGGGCTTGACCCGACCGGGCGCAAAGAAGTACGTGACTTGATTTCCGAGTTGCGCGACCAAGGCAAGACGGTGTTTTTTTCGTCGCACATTTTGACCGACGTCGAATCGGTGGCTGACCGGGTCGCGATTATCGCGCGCGGCCAATTGCAAACCGAAGGGCCGCCTTCTGAGTTGGTGGCGTCGACGACGATTTCGGTCGATGTCACCGTGCGAGTTGCTGGCTTGAGTGATGCCGTGGTGACGACGCTGACCGAGCGCAGCCCGGGTAAATCGCGCCGCGTCGGCGATGATCTTAGTATCAGTCTCGCCGCTGATGCCGATATTGACGCTTGGTTGGCTGCGGCTCGCAACGATGGTGCTCGCGTGGTTTCGGTGACACCGCGCCACGAATCACTCGAAGAATTGTTTTTGCGCCACATTGGTTCCGCCGATAAATCTGCGGCTGCGATGGAGGGTCGGGTATGAGCAAGGTCACCGCTAGCAGCATGAGCCCGTCGGCCAATCTGGGCGGTGGTCCGCTCGGCAGTATTGGCCGGGTTTGGGCTATCGCGTTGAACACGTTTCGTGAAGCGGCGCGGATTCGCGTCTTGTACGGCGTGGTGATTCTGGTGTTGATGTCCAACGTGTTGGCGTTGGTACTCGGCGAAATGTCGATCTACGAAGAGCAACGCGT
>JAYWHS010000814.1:0-2668 GCA_043777635.1 Kofleriaceae bacterium
GCTGCCCGCCTCGTCGGCGTTAGCATTTTCGGCCGTCTGATTTCGGCCAATTTCGCGCTTGAGCCGCCATGCAATCAGCGCCAATTTCACCGCGTTTCACGCCGAAATCCTCCAACTCCACGCTTTTTGGTCGCCAAGCGTCTCCGAATTACCCACGTTCGCGGAACGTTCGCTTAACGAACCCCGTCTAGTACGGTAATTTCACCGCGTTTCACGCCGAAATCCTCCAACTCCACGCTTTTTGGTCGCCACGCGTCTCCGAATTACCCACGTTCGCGGAACGTTCGCTTAACGAACCCCGTCTAGTACGGTTGGACTTGCGGACTTGCGGACTTGCGAACTTGCGGACTTGCGAACGGGCGGACTTTCGGATTTTCGGACCAATGGATCGAGGGTATGAAGTGCGTTCTGCTGAGCATGAAGGCGGGGCACGGAAGCGGCGGGCACCGGCCACCACCAAGATGGCAGGTGACTGTGATGGAGCGTCTTGAGTGCCCGGTTTGAAGGACCCCCAGTGGTTCATTCCGGGCCCACGCGACGAGCGCAGGTATGAGGTTCGGGCGGCGCGAAAGCCGCGAGGGAACGGTCACACTGCCATCGCAGGGGGTAGGTGCCTCGACGCTGGCTTCATGCCACCACCTAGTTTCATGAGTATCACCAGATCATCGATCCGTTTACATCGGCAATGCACATTGTCCGGTTTGCGGACTTGCGGACTTGCGGACTTGCGGACTTGCGGACTTGCGGACTTGCGGACTTGCGGACTTGCGGACTTGCGGACCAATGGAGCAAGACGCATCACTACGTTCTACAGATTATGAAGACATCGCGTGCGAACTGCTGTGCGTTTATTCGCATGGCCCATGCGAATCATTCGAACAGCGATGCCGTTACTTAGGTCTCCTTACTGCGTAGTACATGCCGGAGACGCCCACTTCCCGCGGCGTCGTTGCTTCAACACCCACCGGTACCTACTCACATGATCAAAAATATCAAATCTGTTCTGACCTCTGCGACCGCCGTCGCTGCACTTGCAATTATGGCGTCAGCCTCGGCTTGTACCGACGATGACACCGAAGCCGGTTGCCCTGCAGGCTGCCCGGCCGGCTGTCCCGCCGCTGCTGGCGATGCGCAAACCCCGCCGCAAGGCACCGATGCCGCGATCTCCGCGTGGATTACCGCGGGCAGCTACAAAGGCGCCGGTTGGAAATGCGAAACCACGGTGCATGATGCGCGCTCGCCTTCGCCGCACGGCAAAAACAAGATTTGCAACAATACCAAACTCACCGCAACCGCTGCCGGTGCGACCTATCCGTTCGGCGCTGCCAGCGTCAAAGAACTGTACGCAGCAGATGGCACCACCATTACCGGTTACGCCACCGGCCTCAAGCTCAATGACGGCGCATCCGACGGCAGCAAATGGTACTGGTATGAAAAAATTGGTAACAACGTGGTCTATAACGCCAAGGGTGCCAAAGCCAATACCGATGTATGTAGCGGTTGCCATGTTGGGGCCGGCACCGACGCTGGCCACTCGGGTCGCGACTTCGTGTACACCCAAGTTCCTTGAACTGAGCCAGCACCATGCGTGACATTCAAGGCGTTGGAATTGGACTCCGCAAGGAGTTGTTCGAGCCTTTGCTTGCCACCACGCGACGGGTCGATTGGCTTGAAATCGTCAGCGAAAATTACATCGCTGTTACCGGGCGCGCTGCGGTCATGCTCGACCGATTCAGCGATCGTTGGCCGGTGGTGCCGCACGGCGTCGGCCTTTCGGTGGGCAGTGACACGCCGGTAGGCTACCTAGAGGGGCTCGCTGCGCTGGTGCGTCATGTAGCGCCGCCGTATGTCAGTGATCATCTTTGCTATTCGTCGATCGGCGCACGCAACTATCTCGATTTACTGCCGCTGCCGCGCCACGCCGAAGCTGTAGCCAGGGTGGTGCGCAATGCCCGCGCTGCCGTCGCGGCTACGGGCGTACCGCTGCTACTCGAAAACATCACGACCTATGCCGAGATGCCCGGCTCCGTTCTCGATGAAGCAACCTTTTTGGCCGCCGTGGCCGAGCAAGCCGAGGTTGGGCTGCTGCTCGACGTCAATAATTTGTATATCAATGCAGTAAATCAAAAACGCAACGCGATCGATTTGCTGGATCAATTTCCGATCCGTTACGTCAAGCAACTCCACCTCGCCGGCCACACCTGGGACGGCAATTTATTACTCGACACCCATGCGGCACCGATCGCACAACCGGTCTGGGAACTCTATATTGAAGTGCTCAAACGCTGCGGCCCGGTACCGACGCTGATCGAATGGGATCAACACATTCCATCGCTCGATGCAGTCTTAGATCAAGCCGACCAAGCGCGCGACTTGATGGAGCGTTTCGCATGACCATGGCTAGGCTCGATACGTTTTTTGCAGAAATGACCGAGCTGTTGGCAGGGCGCAAAACCGCTGCGCAATGCGAAGCGGTATTAGGGCCTTCACCGTCGGGCAGTGAACGTTTTGGCGTGTACGCCACGTTAGTAGAACGGCAACAGCGTGGTGCGATCGATTCGTTTTTTCGTGCGGCCATCGTCGCTGCGACCAGCTGGGACCACCAGCGCTGTAACGATCTTCGTCGGACATTCCTGCAAGCGCAGCCACCGATGCACTGGTCACCGTC
>JAYWHS010000815.1:0-9073 GCA_043777635.1 Kofleriaceae bacterium
GTGGCTTTGAGGTCAGCGGTTGCGCCAAGACCGGCAAACGTAGTGGCGGTTGCACAATCGAGTGAAACTTTGAACGAGCCTGCAACCAACTGAGCATACTGCGTAGCATCCAACGCAGCGGAGTCGAACGTTGCGGTGAGTTCAACTGGGCCGCCGGTATCAGCCGCAGCCATCGTGCGTGTGGCGACCGCAAGCGCCACATTACCTGTGTTCAACACAAAGCCAAGCTTGCAGTCGCCGGCAAAGATTTCACCGAGCCGAGTCACTTGTTTCGACGACGATTCAACCGTCAAGGTCGCACTGGCAACATCAATACGCCCGGGCGCAGCGCCAATTTTAGTCTCGGCAGTTTTGACAAACGCCGCATAGGGATTGCCACTCTCGGTGTTGATATTCTTGTCGACGAGAATGCGGCCAGCGACAACATCGCTCGACTTAAACTGCAAACTAATGCCAACTGGCTCAGAATAGTTAATTGCATCGTCGCTGCAAGCGCTCGCTAGCAATGCAGGTGCGACTGTGAACATGGTTAGAAATGCTTGGTGCAATAATTTTTTATTCATAGGGTTCCTCAGGAGTGAGACGTACGCAGCGATGACATATTCGCTTACTTCGTGCACCGATGCTGCCGCTGCGAGGTACGGCACGGGTAGTTACCGGCCGACACATCAGCCCGGAACGTCAATGCAGCAACCGACCGAACAGTATTTACCAGCCGGGCATGCGCCTGCGGTGCAAGCCGTGATACCGGCCGGGCACGTTGCAGCGCCGCCACAACCCGGTGGCAACGTCGACGGATCTTGACCTGGACACAACACACACGAGTCGCCACCACATGGCGTGCCGCACATCGTGTTCTTTTCGCAGGTCAAACACTTGGTTGGATCGCGCAACGTCGCATCGGTGCAATTGGGGGACGTCAACGGATTGGTTGCAATGTCAACGCAGCCAGCTGCGTCGCACACCGTGCAACAGCCAAAACAGTCGCAGCCTGGCGGCGCGAGTGGTGCGCAATTATCAATGCACTGTTGCGTCAACGGCGCGCTACATTCAGTCGGGTTGTAACGGTTGTCACCAAACGGACACGAGGCGCGATCCGGTGCGCCTAAAATGCAGCAGACATGGACCGAACAACCATCGTTGCCTGCGCCACTGTTACCGTCGAAGAAACAATCTTGATCAACCGGGTCAATGTTATCGCCGGGAATCCCGGTACCAAACGAGCCTTCACTGTTATCCAGCGCGCCGGTACACTCGATGTCGCTGCCATCGATCTTGCCATCTTGATCGTCGTCGATGCAATTGGTGCATTGTGTAGTGCCAGGAACGCAGTTGGGGTTGGCATCAACGCCCATCCGACTATCACCAAGCGCGGCGTCGAGTTTAATCGGCACGCCATCGCCATCGAGTGCTGCATCAAGATCGCCGTTCGCACCTTTTTTGCTGCCACAGCCACCCAGCATGATCACAAGACTGCACAATAAAATTAATTTACGCATAGCGAGAAGCCTCCTACCGTCGACGATATCCGAACGATGGTGACTCTTGCTAGTTTTTGTTCAGCGCAATTTCGAGCATCACGCAGATATTGGTGCTGTGACTCTAGGTCATTTGCCTACAGGACACGACGGGACACGACGGGACACGACAGCGTCGGTCGAACGATGTCAGTGATTGTGGTCGCAGCCCGGGCCGTGCTCATGCGCATGTTCACCTTCGTGCGCTGCGATTTCGGCGCGGACTTTGTCCATGTCGAGAGCTTTGACTTGCGTCAGTAATTGCTCCAGCTGCGCCGGTGGCAATGCGCCCGATTCACGGAACAACAACACGCCATCGCGGAACAGCATCAATGTCGGAATCGCCGAAATGCCGGCTCCCGCAGCGAGCTCTTGTTGAGCTTCCGTGTCGATCTTGCCGAACACCACGTCAGCATGATTTTCGGAGGCTTTTTCAAACACCGGTGCAAATGCTTTGCACGGGCCACACCATTCAGCCCAAAAATCGAGCATGACGATGCCCGGTTTTTCGAGGAAGGTTGAAAAATTTTCGTTGTTGATTTCTACGGTTGCCATGTGAAGCCGCTTTGTAATTGGAGGGTACTACGTCCGGGCACTACGCTCGGATGTCTCGGGATTATCGCGTTCCTTGCCAAGGCGCAAGCATCACGTTTCGAACATCGGCAAAAATGTGCGCGGCTCATGCCGCCGCCTGGTACATCGGGTAGCGCCGTCCAGATAGCTCACCGAGATCGCCAATCGAGCGGCCTCGGTGCTGTTGCGGCCCGAGCGGTGCCACACATAATTATGCAGCAAAATCACATCGCCGCGCTGCGCTGGCAACGCAACGATTTCTTGCTCATACGGGGCCATCACCGGGTTGGGAATGGTGCCGCCTTGCGGCGTGGCCAAGCCTCGCAGATGTGAGCCAGGGACCACTTCAACGCAGCCGGCGGCGACCGGCGCATCGTCGAGCGCAGTCCACACTTGTACGGTGCCCGGACGATCGATGCCCCAAAATAACCCGCCGTCCTGGTGCCAAGGCAACGCGGTACCACCGCCCGCAGCTTTGTTCCACGCCACCGCTCGATACAGCGCAACCGGTTGCGGCGGTGCAGTGAATTCTCGCTGGGCCAGCGCGCGCACAATGGGAGCTAACGCCGCGTGCTCGATCCAGGTGCGCAAAATCGGATCGCGTTCGAGCTTTTCGATCTTACGATACGCTGGCGATGGCCCGCGATAGCCTGAACCAAACGTCAAGTCTTGATAACTGCCCGATGCTGAATCGTGTTGGAAGAAGAATGGCGCTGCATCCAATTCGCCATTCATAATGCCGTGGATCCGCGCTGCCAATACCTGGGCCGCAGCCGCCGATAAAAAACCGGGCAAGCAAGCATACCCATCGCGCCAAAATGCGGTGTGCGCAGCGCGCAACGCAGCTTCAGTCAACGGGCCCGGAAATGGAGCGAACGAGCGAACGCTCGGAACGGGGCCTGACGTATCAAACACGGCTAACCTTTGCCTGAGCCAGGCAAAGAATCAATCCTTGGCTGGCCCGAAATCGCGCGGCGCAGTGCTACGGTCGCGCCATGTCGCTCAAAGGAAAAACTCTATTCATCTCCGGCGCAAGCCGCGGTATCGGCTTGGCCATTGCGTTGCGCGCAGCCAAAGACGGCGCCAACATTATCGTTGCAGCCAAAACCGCCGAGCCCAACCCTAAGTTGCCCGGCACCATCTATTCTGCCGCTGAAGAAATCGAAAAGGCCGGCGGCCAAGCGTTGCCGATCATGCTCGATATTCGCGACGAAGCTGCGGTTGCAGCAGCGGTCAAACAAGGCGCCGAAAAATTTGGTGGCATCGATATTTTGGTGAACAACGCCAGCGCCATTAGCCTAACCAACACCGAATCTACCCAGATGAAACGCTACGATTTGATGCACAGCATCAACACCCGTGGCACCTTTGTTTGTTCGCAGGCGTGCATTCCGTACCTCAAAAAATCCGCCAACCCACATGTGTTGATGCTGTCGCCACCACTCAACATGGAAACGCGCTGGTTTGCGCCGCACGTCGCCTACACCATGGCCAAGTTCGGCATGTCGATGTGCGTGCTCGGCATGGCTGGCGAATTCAAAAGCGCCGGCATTGCGTTCAACGCATTGTGGCCACGCACCACCATTGCCACCGCAGCGATCCAAAATTTACTTGGCGGCGACGCCGTCATGCGCGGTTCGCGCAAGCCCGAAATCATGGGCGATGCCGCCCATGTGATTTTTAATCGGCCAGCGCGTGAATGCACCGGCAACTTCTTTATCGACGACGAAGTGATGGCGTCGACTGGCAAAACTGACCTTTCCGAATACGCCTGCGATCCAACGGTTTCGTTGATCCCAGACTTTTTCGTGTGAGCTGCCCGGCATAGAGATTCGGCTGTCACAGGCGTTGGTTCCTGAACCACCATGCATGTGCATAAGAACTGTCAGGATCTAGACAACTTTCACCACGTGCCATCAGGAGCGGCCGCGAAAATCGCACGCTCAACGCACTACAAGAATGGCAAGCTCTGGCACGCGGATTGCTCGTAGCGACAACATGAGCAGTGCTGTTGGCCCAAACACGACGTCGCAAAAACAAGTGGTACTCGGCTTTCTGATGATTGTTTTCGCAATCGTTGTCGGCGGAATCAAGCTGCGGCACTTGCTTGGGCACAACAACTTGGGATTGAACTTCGCACCCTCGTGGAGCCTTGCAATTCAAAGTTTGGGTGTGGTTGTGAGCGTGGTGCAACTTGTCGCGGGGCTCGCGTGGATCTTCGAAAGAAAAACTACCGCGATGCGCTGGACCCTTGTGTATGCCCTCATTGCTATCGGACACACGTTTATCGTTTGGTATGGGGGTTGGCACGCGCCACTCCTCGGAATCGACCTTCCTGGCACCGCTGAGGCAGGCATGAACTTCGCCGACACCGCAGGCCAACGAGTGATCATGACGGCGGGCGTGCTTTCAATACTATGGCCGATGTTTTTATATGCGTGTCGCCAACGCTGGCAAAGGCAGACGTACTTACCCGTGGCCTTCGCGAAGGGCTTTATCAATTTTCGTGCGTAGCTCAACGAAGCGTTTCAAAAAATCGTAGTGCTTCTCGCGAAACGCTTGGGTGTAGCGCCGCTCTTTGGCTTTGGCCCGCCACGCTGCGGTGAGATCGTCGAGCCGCGACAACAACTGCGACGCATCAGTAAAGTCGTTGACGACGCGTCGGGTACCATTAGTTTCCATCAGGGTCACGTGGCCTTGCTCGGCCGGGCCACGGAACGTGAGAATGACCGTATCGGGTCGCTGGCTGCGCATCGTCCGCACAATTGTCGACACCGGCAAGTCGTGCACATCCTCGGCCACCATCGCGTAGTGGTACGGCGTGCTGCTGATTCGATCGAGCGCTTCACCGCCGGAGGTCGCGTGAGTAAACACCACCGCCGTTTGCGCATCGCCTTGCAACGCAGCAACGAGCGAGTCGGCTTCGTCGACAATCAGCATGTCCAAACGATCGATCACCACCGCGCGATTAGAATCGCGGCCGGCCAGTTTATCGGCTGCGTCAGTAGCACGGCGCTCAGCATCCATGAAGCGTTGCAAAAAGTCTTCTTGGGTCGATTTGATGTCGCTAAGCATCGCATCGATTTCACGTTTACCGACGCTGCGACCAGCCGCCGACAAGACCCGTTCATTAAGGTACGGCACGGATTCTTGATTCTTGAGCACAATATCGATGGCACCCGCTCGCATCGCTAGCATCGCATCTTCAAATGACCGCCGAGGCGTCATCGCAATGATCATCGTGGTCGGCGAAAGCTCATGAATAGCTTCCATCGTGTCGATGCCCTCGCCGGGAAACGGACTATCGACATCGACCAGCGCAACCGAGAAAAATGTTTTTGCGAGTTGCTGCGTCGCAGCTTGACCGTCGGCCACCGCAGTGACGTGAATGCTAGATTCGGACAGCAACACCGCCATCCCTTGGCGCACCGCTGGATCACTGTCGACCACCAGCACTTCAACCCCAACGAGTTCGCGCGCCGCCGACATTTTTGACATCGACGATTCGGCACGGGTGCTTGGGCGATGAGTTCCTGACATCGTTATTGGCCCTCAAACGTAAAGACTCGAACAAAATCTTGCGCGTCGCCGGCACCTGCAGCGAACGCCCATTTCGTAACTTCAGCGACCACACACCGTGCCAAGCTCAACGATTCAGTCGAATTATCGACAGCGTTGGCGTTAATGACACGGCCATTCGCGGTTACTTGAAACGCTACCGTCACCGCGCCGGTCAAGGGGGTATCGGATGCTTTGGCCGCAGTCGAGTAACAACGCGCAAACCGCGCGCGACTGCCAACCTCGCGTCGACGCACTTGATCGACGAGTGATTCTTCCTGTGGAGTTTGCTCGCTGTTGAGCCCAGGCCCCGACGACGGCACCGGAGGTTCAGGGCTCGCGACCCCGCCTGGCGTTAGCACTGTTGGCGGCGTAACCGCCGATGTTGCATACGGGTCAACGGGACTGGCTCCAGCCGTCTTTTTGTCAAGGCTTTTGGCTCCGCCCTTTTCGAGGTCTTGGACCGCAGCAGATGTTTTGTCTGACGAAATTTGCACGTTGGCACCGGCCCCACCCAGCGCACCACCTGGGCCGGCCACCGAACTTGCGTTGCCGCTGCCAGCAGCCGTTACGGCGGCATCAACCGAGGTGGCTGCGGTAGGCACAGCGACGGTTTTACTGGTAGCAGGAGTAGCCGGAGCATTCGCTGGAGCATTTGCTGGAGGCGGGATAGCAGCGGCAGGAATCACCGCACTGCCGGTGGCTTGAGGCGGCGATGTGAGTGGCGTGGTCGGCGGTGCGGACATTGCGCCATTCGCGCGGCCAAGAGCTGATCGCATCATCAATGCGCCTGCGGTTGCCAACCCAGCGTCGAAGATCAGCAACGCAGCCAGAAAAACCCCAATTCGTCGCTGCGGTACGGCGGTCATCGAACTCGCCAGACTATCGTTCATCGACGCGTGTGCATTACTAGCCGGCTGATCCACGCGACCACTCGCTCGCACCGACATCTTCATTTCGGTCGAACGCACATTCATATTCGGAGTTGCTATGCCACTCGCCGACACCACCGGTGACGCTGGCAACACCGTGGTCGCAACCGCTGCCGGCGCACGCATCATTGTGGGATCAACGCCTGGCGCAACGGTGGGCATGCGGGCACCGCAACCACCACAAAATCGCGAATCACTTTCGCCTGTCAGGCCGCACGTCGTGCAACGAATCACGATTTTATTCTAACGCACAAACCAAGGTAAGACCCGCCTTGCTGTGTGTTATGATTATTTTGAGGGCTCGGCATACCTACGCCGAAACGCCAGCCACGGAGTACGAATGACGCAGATACTCGACCGGGTACTGACCGCAGCGCGGCAACTAGGAGCTTCGGACGTCCACCTTAAGGCCGGCCTGCCGCCGATCTTCCGTATCAAAGGCGATTTGCGTACAGTCCGGGATGTGCCCGCGCTGTCGCGCGAAGCGATTGCCACGTTCGCCGTTCATATTATGAACGACCGCCAGCGCGCCGATTTTGAGCAGAATCTCGATATCGACTTGGCATATGGAACCGATGACGGGGTGCGCTATCGCGTCAATTTGTTTCAGCAACGCGGCTCAGTCGGCATGGTGCTGCGGCTGATTCCGCCCGAAGTACCGCCCTTTGAAAGCCTTAACCTATCGCAATCCTTGCTCGATCTGGCCAACCACCAACGCGGCATCATTTTAGTCACGGGCGCGACGGGGTCGGGAAAATCAACGACGCTAGCTGCGATGATTGACTACATCAATCAAACTCACGCCTATCATATCGTAACCATTGAAGACCCCATCGAATACACATTCCGCGACAAACGCTCGGTCATCAATCAGCGCGAGATCGGGTTCGATACCATGTCGTTTGCGCGTGCACTTCGGGCTGCGCTGCGTCAGGATCCAGATGTCATTCTCGTCGGCGAACTGCGCGACTCGGAAACCGCGCAAATTGCGCTAACCGCCGCCGAGACCGGGCACTTAGTGCTTTCCACCCTGCACACTGTTGACGCAACTGAAACCGTGAACCGCATCATTTCCATGTATCCGACCCACCAGCAAGCGCAAGCGCGCATTGCGCTAGCCTCGACATTGCGTGGCGTGGTTTCACAACGATTGCTCAACACCGCCGACGGCAAAGGCATGGTCCCAGCCCAAGAGATTATGGTGAACACCGAACGAGTTCGCGAAATGATCGAAGACCCGGCTCGGACTCGTGAGATTAAAGACGCCATCGCGGAAGGCTTGCACCCATACGGCATGATGAGCTTCGACCAAAGCCTCGCGAATCTGGTCAAACAAAAGTTTGTTACCTACGATGACGCGCTCAAAGCATCGTCGAGCCCTTCTGATTTTGCGTTGTTATTTCGTGGCGTATCCAACAGCGCCGGCGGTGGACCAAGCAGTTGGCAAGCCGGCACCAGTGCCCAAACCAGTAGCGGAGCAGGACATGAAACATTTGAAATTGAAAGCTTCGACAAATAGTCGGAGCGCTGCGATTGCAGCGTTAACGTTTTGGTTGGTTGCCGCCGCGTCAGCGGATGCATGGGCTGGTAAGCGCGTGGTCGTGCTTGATTTTGATGGACCGCAAGCCGAAAGTTTTCATGGCGATGTCGAACGCATAGTCAAAAAAGCGTTTGTGCTGGTGCCGGTAGGCAAATGGAACAAAGCCGCCGAAGCCAACGAGATCGAGCGCTTGAGCGAAAAGAACGTCAAGATGCTGTGCAAAAAGGTCGGCGTCGATGGCGTGGTTAGCGGCAAAATTGAAAAGCGTCGCGACGAATATATAGTTCGTTTGAAACTGCGTGAATGTTCAAGTGGCGAGATGGTCGGCAATCCGATCGATGTCAAAGCCTCCGGCCCGCGACTCGACGGTGGCGCCTCGCGCACCCTGCGCGAAGAACTCACGGATGCAATCGCTACCCTATCGAGCGGCGGCGGTGGCGACGATGATGGCGGTGGTGGTGACGACGCTGATGCGGATGAACCTAAAAAACCAAAATTTGGCGGCAAGGTCAAAAACCCCGATGCTGACGACGACGCCGATGTAGATGCGGATGAACCTAAAAAACCAGTGAAAGGCAAAAAACCACCGGTTGTCGCCGATGCGGATGATGACGATGCCGATGTGGTTGAACCCAAAAAACCGGTCAAGGGCAAAAAACCACCGGTCGTCGCCGATGCGGATGATGACGATGTGGTCGAACCCAAAAAACCGGTCAAGGGCAAAAAGCCTGTTGCAGTCAAAGCTGATCCACCGCCGGTAGATGACGATGAACCCAAGGGCAACGCTGATGCTGATGATGAACCGCTAACTACGCCTAAACCCAAGAAACCTAAAAAAGTAGTGGCGAGCGAAGACAACGAAGGCGAAATTCGCGACGGCGATGGCGGCGACGACGCCAGCCCAGCGAGCGCCGCCAATTTGAGCTGGAGCCAACGGGCGGTCGATGCGAAGC